>DASQBO010000431.1:0-4943 GCA_035635175.1 Casimicrobiaceae bacterium
GGCCGTCTCGGCGCGCGCCGCGGTTTCCCACTCGAGAAGCCACGGATGCGCGCAGAGCGCGTCGAGGTACGCGCCCGCCGCGCCTTCCGGCCTCACGTCGTACGTCCGGAAGCGGAATGCCACCGGCGCGTAGAACGCGTCGGCGATTCCGAACGAACCTGCGAAGTAGGGCCCACCTGCCCCGAAGCGCCGGCGCGCCTCGCTCCAGAGCTCGGTCACGCGCGCGACGTCGGCCGCGAGTCCCGGCGACCACGGCCGCACGTCGACGCTTTCCCTGATGCACATCGTCATCTCGTTCCGCAGATGCCCGAAGCCCGAGTGCATCTCGGCGCACGCCGAGCGAGCGTACGCCCGCGCGACGGGGTCGAGCGGCCACATGCCCGGGTGCCGTTCCGCGAGGTACTCGGCGATCGCGAGCGAGTCCCAGACGACGACGTCGCCGTCGTGGAGGCAGGGCACTCGCGCGGACGGCGAGAACTTGCGGTACTCCGGATTCGGCGGCCCTTCGGCGCCCAGCGGCACCATCACTTCGCGGAACGGCGCGCCCGAGAGTTTGGTCACGAGCCAGCCGCGCAGCGACCACGATGAGTAGTTCCGGTTGCCGATGTAGAGCGTGTACATGTCGACAGGTCAGAGGGGAACGGTCTTGCCGGGGTTCAGAATGCCGTGCGGGTCGAGCGCGCGCTTGATGGCCCGCATCAGGTCGACCGCCTCGCCGTGCTCCGCGACGAGCGCGCCGAGCTTGTGCACGCCGATGCCGTGCTCGCCGGTGCACGTGCCGCCCATCGCGATCGCGCGCAGCGACACGCGCTCGGCGAGACCCTCTGCCTTCGCGCGCTGCGCCGGATCGTTGGGATCGAACAGCACGACGAGGTGGAAGTTGCCGTCGCCCACGTGGCCCACGATCGGCGCGACGAGGCCCGTGGCGTCGACGTCGGCCTTGGTCTCGAGGATGCAGTCGGCGAGGCGCGAGATCGGCACGCACGCGTCGGTCGCGAAACCCTGCGCGCCTGGCACGAGCGCCATTGCCGCGTAGTACGCCGCGTGGCGCGCCTTCCACAGTCGCGCGCGCGCCTCGGGTTCGCGCGCCCACTCGAACGCGCTGCCGCCGTGCTCCTCGGCGATCGCCTGCATCTGCGCCGCCTGCTCGGCGACGCCCGACTCGCTGCCGTGAAACTCGAAGAACAGCGTCGGCTTTTCGGCGAAGCCCTCGAGCTTGGAGTAGCGGATGCAGGCGCGCATCTGCACGTCGTCGAGGAGCTCGATCCGGGCGACCGGTATCCCGTGCTGCATCGCCAGGATCACGGCGCCACTCGCGCTCGCGAGGTCGGGGAACTGGCAGACCGCCGCCGCCATCGCCTCGGGCACGCCGTAGAGCCGGAGCTGGATCTCGGTGATGATCCCGAGCGTGCCCTCGGAGCCGACGAGGAGCCTTGTCAGGTCGTAGCCGGCGCTCGACTTGCGCGCACGACCACCCGTGCGGATCACGCGGCCGTCGCTCGCCACGACGGTCAGCCCCAGCACGTTCTCGCGCATCGTGCCGTAGCGGACCGCGTTGGTGCCGGACGCGCGCGTGGCGGTCATCCCGCCGATCGTCGCGTTGGCGCCGGGGTCGATCGGGAAGAAGAGGCCGGTGCCCTTGAGCTCGGCGTTCAGCTGCTCGCGCGTGACGCCCGCCTGCACGCGGCAGTCGAGGTCCTCGACGCTGACCTCGAGCACCTTGTCCATCTGCGACAGGTCGAGGCAGACGCCGCCCGCGAGCGCGGCGACGTGGCCTTCGAGCGAGGTGCCCACGCCGAACGCGATCACCGGGACGCGCGCCGCGTGGCAGAGGCGGACGATCGCGGCGACCTCGTCGTTGGTCCGCGGGAAGACCACGACGTCGGGCAGGCCCGTGTCGGCCAGGCCCTCGCCGTGGCTGTGGCCCTCGCGGATCGCCTTCGACGTGACGCTGCGCTCGCCGTACTCGGCGGCGAGCCGGGAGACGAGGTCGGCGACCGTGCGCGCGTCGGGCCGCGGGAGCCGGATGTCGGTGAGCGCCGTCATGGGGAGGATCGGCCGGCTAGAACCGCGGAATGTCCGGGTGCGGCAGCTGGCCGTGGTGGACGTGCATCTTGCCGAACTCGGCGCAGCGGTGGAGCGTCGGCACGCCCTTGCCGGGGTTGAGCAGCGTGTCGGGATCGAACGCGGCCTTGACGGCGAGGAAGCGCTCGAGCTCGCCCGGGCTGAATTGCACGCACATCTGCGGCAGCTTCTCGACGCCGACGCCGTGCTCGCCCGTGATCGTTCCGCCGACCTCGATGCAGAGCTCGAGAATCGCCGCGCCGAACGCCTCGGTGCGCGCGGTTTCCCCTTCGACGTTCGCGTCGAACAGGATCAGCGGGTGGAGGTTCCCGTCGCCCGCGTGGAAGACGTTCGCGCAGCGAAGCCCGTACTCCTTCGACAGCGCCTCGATGCGAGCGAGGACAGGGGCGAGCGTCTTGCGCGGAATCGTCCCGTCCATGCAGTAATAGTCCGGCGTGATGCGGCCGACCGCCGGGAACGCCGCCTTGCGTCCCGACCAGAAGAGGAGCCGCTGCGCCTCGTCCTTCGACACGCGCACCTCGGTCGCGCCCGCCTCGGTCAGCACGCGCCGGATCTCCGCCATCTCGGCGGCGACCTCCTCGGGCGTCCCGTCGGCCTCGACCAGAAGCACCGCCTTCGCGTCGAGCGGGTATTTCGCGTGGACGAACTCTTCGACCGCGCGCGTCGCCGCCTGATCCATCATCTCGAGGCCGGCGGGGATGATGCCGGAGGTGATCACGGCGGACACCGCGGCGCCCGCCTGCACGACGTCGTCGAAGGCCGCGAGCGCGACCTGCGCGTGCAGCGGCTTCGGTGTCAGCTTCACGGTGATCTCGGTGATGACCGCAAGCAGCCCTTCGGAACCGGTGACGAGCGCGAGGAGGTCGTAGCCGGGCCAGTCGAGCGCGCCGGCGCCGAATTCCACGACCTCGCCGGTGATGAGCACGCCGCGCACGCGCTGCACGTTGTGCACGGTGAGGCCGTACTTGAGGCAATGGACGCCGCCCGCGTTCTCGGCGACGTTGCCGCCGATCGTGCAGGTGATCTGGGAGGACGGGTCCGGCGCGTAGAAGAGCCCGTGGGGCGCCGCTGCCTCCGAGATGACCGCGTTGCGCACCCCCGGCTGGACCACCGCCGTGCGCGCGAGCGGGTCGACGGCGAGGATCCGCTTGAACTTCGCCATCGAAAGCACGACGCCGTTGCGGTCGGGCACCGCGCCCCCCGAGAGGCTCGTGCCCGCGCCGCGGGCGACGACCGGCACGCGTGCCTCGTGGCAGCGCTTCAGGATCGCCACGACCTGCGCCTCGGTTTCCGGGATCGCCACCGCCGCCGGTACCGCTCGGTACAGCGTCAGGCCGTCGCATTCGTACGGGCGCGTCTCCTCGGGCGTCGTGAGCAGCGCCGCGGCCGGCAGGATGGCCGCAAGCTGGGCGTGGACGGCGGGGTCGAGCATGGCGATGGGAAGGGGAGGCCCCGCGCGTGGGCTTGCATGAGGGGCCGCCGCTTCGAGAGCGATTATTCCACAACGGCGCGCGGCCGGTCGCGTGGGCGGAACGAGGCGGCGCGAGGTGGATTAGAATTCGCCCCCCGGGGCGCCCGACCTGCGCCCGGACCACGAATGGAGTCCACGATGCCCTTTGCCCGCTCCCTCGCCGCCCTCCTCCTCGCCGCGGTGGCGCTCGCCTCCTCCACCGCCCTCGCGCAGACGACGCTCAAGATGAACATCGCCGTCGCGCAGAACTCCCACTACGGCGTCGCGGTCGACACGTTCGCGCGCGAGGTCGAGAAGCGCACCGGAGGACGCTACAAGATCCAGAACTTCTACGCCGGCGCCCTCGGCGCCGAGCGCGAGTCGGTGGAGGGCGTCCAGCTCGGCACGCTGGACCTCACGCTCACCTCGACGGGGCCGATCCCCAATTTCGTGCCCGAAGTGGCGATTCTCGACATCCCGTTCCTGTTCCGCGACTACGCGCACGCGCGCGCCGTGCTTGACGGTCCCATCGGGCAGGAACTGCTGCAGAAGTTTCCGCCGAAGGGCATCGTCGCGCTCGCCTGGGCCGAGAACGGCTTCCGCCACATGACGAACAGCAAGCGCCCGGTCGTCGTCCCGGCCGACCTCAAGGGGCTCAAGATGCGGACGATGGAGAACCCGATCCACATCGAGGCCTACAAGCAGTTCGGCATCCTGCCGACGCCGATGGCGTTCACCGAGGTCTACACGGCGCTTCAACAGGGGACGGTCGACGGCCAGGAGAACCCGCTCTCGGTCATCACGTCGGCGAAGCTCGACCAGGTCCAGAAGAACCTGACGCTCACGGGCCACGTGTACTCGCCGTCGCTGATCCTGATGAACAAGGCGCAGTGGGACAAGCTGTCCGCGGCCGACAAGCAGGCGTTCCTCGACGCGGCGAAGGAAGCCGTCAAGGCGAACCGCGCGCGGGTCGACGAGGACGAGGCGAAGGCGGTCGCCGACCTCCGCGCGAAGGGAATGGCCGTCGTCGAGCACGTCGACAAGGCGAAGTTCCAGGCGGTGCTCGCGCCGGTCTACGCGGACTTCGCGAAGCGTTTCGGCCAGGAGAACATCGACCGGATCAAGAACTACAAGTAGCGGCGCGAGCGGCTCGCCGGGGCCCCGCGGAGCGGAGCGACGCGGGGGAGCGAGCAATCGCGAGTCGCCGCACGCGGCCGACACCTCGGAGCGGCACTCGACTCTAGCGGTGCGGAGGCCGCGGCGCGAGCGCTCGACGCGCGAAGGGAGGATTCAACCGTGAAGCGTCTGTTGCGCTGGATCGCGGTCGTGCTCGGCGGCGTGCTCGCGCTCGCGGCGATCGCGTACGCGGTCGTCTACATCCAGTCTGAGCGCCTCCTGAATCGCAAGT
>DASQBO010000432.1:0-2555 GCA_035635175.1 Casimicrobiaceae bacterium
ACGTCATCTCGGTGAAGACGAGCCCGGCGCCGCCGTGCGCGCGGCTGCCGAGGTGGACGAGGTAGTAGTCGTCGGGCGTGCCGTCGCGGCACGAGTACTGCGCCATCGGCGAGACGACGACGCGGTTCGCGAGGGTGACGCCGCGCAGCGTGAACGGCGTCAGCATCGGCGGCGGCGCCCGGCCGCCGCCGCGGTCGGCGAACCACGCCTCCATCCGCGCGACGAACGCCGGGTCGCGCAGCCGCAGGTTCTCGTGCGAGATGCGCTGGCTGCGCGTCAGCAGGCTGTAGGCGAACTGCGGCGCCTCGAGCGCCGTGTAGCGCGCGACGTTCTCGAACCACTCGGTCGAGTTCCGCGCGGCGTTCTGGATCCTGAGCACCTCGACCGAGCGCTCCGCCTCGTACGCGGCGAGCGCCGCGCGCAGGTCCGGATGCGTTCCGATCGCGCGCGCGAGCGCGATCCCGTCCTCGAGCGCGAGCTTGGTCCCCGAGCCGATCGAGAAGTGCGCGGTGTGCGCGGCGTCGCCCATGAGCACGATCGGCACCGGCCGGCCGTCCTGCTCGGTCCAATGCACCCACGACCGGCAGACGACGCGCGGGAACTTGATCCAGATCGCCGACCCGCGCAGATGCGATGCGTTGCTCAGGAGGCCATGGCCGCCGAGCCACGGCGCGAACAGCCTCTCGCAGAAGGCGATCGCCTCGTCCTGGCTCATCCGCTCGAGCCCGGCGCGCTGCCAGACGTCCTCCGGCGTCTCGACGATGAACGTAGACGTGTCGCCGTCGAACCGGTAGGCGTGCGCCTGGAACCAGCCGTGCTCCGTCTCGACGAAGGCGAACGTGAACGCCTTGAAGAGCTGCTTCGTGCCGAGCCAGACGAAGCGGCAGCGGCGCACGTCGACGTCGGGCGCGAACGCGTCGAGATAGCGGGTCCGGATGCGGCTGTTGATGCCGTCGGATGCGATGACGAGGTCCGCGCCGAACTCGCGCGCCGCGGCCGCGTCGTCGGCGACGTCGGTCTCGAACACGAGCTCGACGCCGAGCGCCTCGCACCGCTTCTGCAGGATGTTGAGCAGCCGCTTGCGGCCGATGCCGCAGAAGCCGTGGCCCCCCGAGGTGACGGTCGCGCCCCGGAAGTGGACGTCGATGTCGTCCCAGTGATTGAAGGCGCCACTGATCTCGGCGGCGGTCTCGGGATCCGCGGCCTCGAGGTTGCCCATCGTGTTGTCGGAGAACACGACGCCCCAGCCGAACGTGTCGTAGGGCCGGTTGCGCTCGACCACGCGGATCGCGTGGCGCGGATCCGCCCTCTTCATCAGGATTGCGAAGTAGAGACCGGCGGGGCCGCCGCCGATGCACAGGATGCGCATCGCCCTCCTTTGGGCTCGGGCGCCGCGGGGGACGCGAAGGCCCTTTAGGGTTAAATATATTAAGCATAAAATATTTGCTGTCAAGCGCTCCGGCGTCGGTCGTCCGGCCGATTGCGGCGCGCCGCTCGGCCGCCCACGATGCGCGGACGGCACGGCCCGCCGCGGCCGGCAGAGCGCAAACCCCCCAATGCCCGCCCGGTCCCCCTCCCTCGCTGCCGGCGTCACGCTGGTCGAGCTCGTGATCGGTCTCGCGCTCGCGGCCCTCCTCGCGTGCGTCGCGCTGCCCGTCTACAGCGACTGGATCGCCGACTATCAGGTGCTGAACCACGCGCAGAAGCTCGCGGGCACCCTGAACGTCGCGCGCACGGAGGCGGTCAAGCAGGGCCGCCACGTCAACCTGTGCAAGTCGGCGGACCTCCGCGATTGCGCGACGGCAGGCGGCTGGGAGGAGGGCTACATCGTCCACGTCGACGGCGACCGCGACGGCGCGGTCGACGCGGGCGAGCGCGCCCTGCGCGTCGAGGGCCCGGCGACGCAGGGCATCACGATCCGCGGCAACCGGCCCGTCGCGGATTACGTGTCGTACACGAGCCTCGGCACGACGCGCCTCCTGCGCGGGGGACTGCAGATGGGGACGTTCACCGTGTGCAGGAGCGGGCGCCGCGCCGTGGACGTCGTGCTCGCGCACAGCGGACGCGCGCGCGTCCAGAAGAGCGCGACGCTCTGCCCCTGACGCGCCGCGGCCGATTGTCGCGCTGCGGGCACCTGCGCGATGAGCGGCCGGGGGCCGTCGCCGTCCGTTCCGGCAGGGCGGCCACTGGTCGGGATCGTGTGCGGGCCCGCTGGCGGGCCCCTACGATAGGCCATCGAAATGGGGGAGTGCCATGCGCCGCACCCGACGCACCGTTGCTCGCGCCTACGGCGGATTCACGCTGATCGAGCTCATGATCGTGGTGGCGGTCATCGGCATCCTCGCCGCGATCGCTTACCCGATGTACGCCGACTACGTGACCCGCAGCCAGATCGTCGACGGGACGACGAAGCTCGGCGACTTCCGTACGCAGATGGAGCGCTATTTCATGGACAACCGGACGTACGCCGGCGGCGGGCCGAACGGCTGCGGCATTCCGGACCGCCCCGCGGGACCCGACGACTATTTCGGGATCACGTGTGTCCGCAACGCGGG
>DASQBO010000433.1:0-4224 GCA_035635175.1 Casimicrobiaceae bacterium
ATCTGCCTCGGCCACCAGATCCTCGGTCTCGCCACCGGTGCGCGCACCGTGAAGATGAAGTTCGGTCATCACGGCGCGAACCACCCGGTGCAGGACCTCGAGACCGGCCGCGTGCTGATCACGAGCCAGAACCACGGCTTCGCCGTCGATGCCGCGTCGCTGCCTCCGACCGCGCGCGTGACGCACGTGTCGTTGTTCGACGGCAGCCTGCAGGGCATCGCGCGCACGGACCGGCCGGCGTTCGGATTCCAGGGCCACCCCGAGGCGAGCCCGGGGCCGCACGACATCCGCCCGCTGTTCGACCGCTTCATCAGGCTCATGGAGAAACGCTGACGATCGCTGACGCTATCGGAAAGCGTCGCGAGCGGGCCGGGTGCTAGGCGGCCCGAGAGCGAGGCCCGAGGCAGTGCGCTGAGGTACGGCGAGGGCCGAGCGAGGACACAACGACGCAGCAGGCACGCGCAGCAGCTTTACGAACATGCCAAGACGCACCGACATCGAGAGCATCCTCGTCATCGGCGCCGGCCCGATCATCATCGGGCAGGCGTGCGAGTTCGACTACTCGGGCGCGCAGGCCTGCAAGGCGCTGCGCGAGGAGGGCTATCGCGTCGTCCTCGTGAACTCGAACCCGGCCACGATCATGACGGACCCAGAGATGGCGGACGTCACGTACATCGAGCCGATCACCTGGCCGATGATCGCGAAGATCATCGAGCGCGAGCGTCCCGACGCACTGCTGCCGACGATGGGGGGCCAGACCGCGCTCAACTGCGCGCTCGACCTCGCGCGCGAAGGCGTGCTCACGAAGTTCGACGTCGAGCTGATCGGAGCGTCGAAGAAGGCGATCGACAAGGCCGAGGACCGCGAGAAGTTCAAGGCGGCGATGACGCGGATCGGCCTCGAGAGCGCGCGCTCGGGCATCGCGCACGACCTCGAGCAGGCGCTCGAGGTGCAGGCCGAGATCGGCTTCCCCGCGGTGATCCGGCCGTCGTTCACGCTCGGCGGCACCGGCGGCGGCATCGCCTACAACAAGGACGAGTTCGTCGACCTCTGCAAGCGCGGCCTCGACCTCTCGCCGACGCGCGAGCTCCTGATCGAGGAGTCGCTCCTCGGCTGGAAGGAGTTCGAGATGGAGGTCGTCCGCGACCGCAAGGACAACTGCATCATCGTCTGCTCGATCGAGAACGTCGACCCGATGGGTGTGCACACCGGCGACTCGATCACCGTCGCGCCGGCGCAGACCCTGACCGACAAGGAGTACCAGATCATGCGCAATGCCGCGATCGCGGTGCTGCGCGAGGTCGGTGTGGACACCGGCGGCTCGAACGTCCAGTTCGCGGTCAATCCCGCGGACGGCCGGATGATCGTGATCGAGATGAACCCCCGGGTGTCGCGGTCCTCGGCGCTCGCTTCGAAGGCGACCGGGTTCCCGATCGCGAAGATCGCCGCCAAGCTCGCGGTCGGCTACACGCTCGACGAATTGCGCAACGACATCACGGGGGGGCAGACGCCCGCGTCGTTCGAGCCGACGATCGACTACGTCGTGACCAAGGTGCCGCGCTTCGCCTTCGAGAAGTTCCGGCAGGCCGACGACCGCCTCACGACGCAGATGAAGTCGGTCGGCGAGGTGATGGCGATCGGCCGCACGTTCCAGGAGTCGCTGCAGAAGGCGCTGCGGGGCCTCGAGGTCGGCGTCGACGGGTTCAACCTCAAGACCGTCGATCCCGAGAAGATCGAGGACGAGCTCGCGTACCCGCGCGCCGAGCGCCTGTGGTACGTGGCCGACGCGTTCGGGGTCGGGATGCCGCTCGAGGACGTGCACCGGCACACGAAGATCGACCCGTGGTTCCTCGCGCAGATCAAGGAGATCGTCGACACCGAGCTCGCCCTCGAGCAGCGCGACCTCGCCGGGCTTTCCGCCGACGAGCTCCGCGGTTTGAAGCGGATGGGCTTCTCCGACCGTCGCCTCGCGCACCTGCTCAAGACCGGCGACGCGGAAGTCCGGGCGCGGCGACACGCGCTCGGCATCCGGCCCGTCTACAAGCGCGTCGACACCTGCGCCGCCGAGTTCGCGACGAAGACCGCGTACATGTACTCGACGTACGAGGAGGAATGCGAGGCGGCGCCCAGCGACCGGAAGAAGGTGGTGGTGCTCGGCGGCGGGCCGAACCGGATCGGGCAGGGGATCGAGTTCGACTACTGCTGCGTGCACGCGGCGATGGCACTGCGCGAGGACGGCTTCGAGACGATCATGGTCAACTGCAACCCGGAGACCGTCTCGACCGACTACGACACGTCGGACCGCCTCTACTTCGAGCCGCTGACGCTGGAGGACGTGCTCGAGATCGTCCACCTCGAGCGGCCGTTCGGCGTCATCGTCCAGTACGGCGGGCAGACGCCGCTCAAGCTGGCGCGCGACCTCGAGCGGAACGGCGTGCCGATCATCGGCACCTCGCCCGACATGATCGACATGGCCGAGGACCGCGAGCGGTTCCAGCAGATGCTCCACCGCCTCGGCTTGAAGCAGCCGCCGAACCGCACGGCGCGGACCGAGGCCGGCGCGCTCGCCGCGGCCGGCGAGATCGGCTATCCGCTCGTCGTCCGGCCCTCCTACGTGCTCGGCGGCCGCGCGATGGAGATCGTCCACGAGCAGCGCGACCTCGAGCGCTACATGCGGGAGGCAGTCAAGGTGTCGAACGACAGCCCGGTGCTGCTCGACCGGTTCCTGAACGACGCGATCGAAGTCGACGTCGACGCGCTCGCCGACGGCGCCGACGTCGTGATCGGCGGCATCATGGAGCACATCGAGCAGGCGGGCGTGCACTCCGGCGACTCCGCGTGCTCGCTGCCGCCGTTCTCGCTCGCCGCGGCGACGCAGGACGAGCTCCGGCGGCAGACGGCGGCGATGGCGAAGGCGCTCGACGTCGTCGGGCTCATGAACGTCCAGTTCGCGATCCAGCGGAACGCGGACGGCGAGGACGTCGTGTTCGTGCTCGAGGTCAACCCGCGCGCGTCGCGGACCGTTCCGTACGTGTCGAAGGCCACCGGGCGGCCGCTGGCGAAGATCGCGGCGCGGTGCATGGTGGGCGTCTCGCTGCGCGAGCAGGGCGTCGCGGGCGAGATCGTCCCGCCGTACTACTCGGTCAAGGAGGCGGTGTTCCCGTTCATCAAGTTCCAGGGCGTCGACACGATCCTGGGGCCCGAGATGAAGTCGACGGGCGAGGTCATGGGCGTCGGCGACTCGTTCGCGGAAGCGTTCCTCAAGAGCCAGCTCGCCGCCAACGTGAAGCTGCCCGCGAAGGGCAAGGTCTTCGTCAGCGTGAAGGACGGCGACAAGGCGCGCGCCGTCGAGATCGCCCAGCTCTTCGCGCGCATCGGCTTCACGATCGTCGCGACGCGCGGCACCGCCGCGGCGCTGGCCGCGGCGGGCGTGGCGGTGACACCGGTGAACAAGGTCCACGAAGGGCAGCCGCACATCGTCGACATGATGAAGAACGACGAGATCGCGCTCGTCGTCAACACCGTGCAGGAGAAGCGGACGGCGATCCGCGACAGCTTCCAGATCCGCCGCGAGGCGCTGACCGACCAGATCCCGACCTACACGACGCTTGCCGGCGCGCGCGCGGCGGCGGTCGGGCTCGCAGGAATGGGCGAGCTCCTGCCGTACTCGATGCAGGCGCTGCACGACCGGCTCGCATGACGCCATGACGAAGAAATTCCCGATGACGGTCGAGGGTGCGCAGCGGCTGCGCGCCGAGCTCCAGCGCCTGAAGACCGTCGACCGCCCCGCGGTGAGCCGGGCGCTCGCCGAGGCGCGCTCGCACGGCGACATCTCGGAGAACGCCGACTACGATGCCGCGAAGGAGCGACAAGGCCTGATCGAGGCCCGGATCCGCGACATCGAGCACAAGCTCGCCGGCGCTCAGGTGATCGACCCGGCCACGATCGCGGACGCCGGTGGGCACGTCGTATTCGGTGCGACCGTCGAGCTCGAGGACGGCGCGACCGGCGAGCGCGTCGCCTACCAGATCGTCGGCGACGACGAGGCCGACCTCAAGCACGGCAAGATCTCGGTCAGCTCTCCGCTCGCCCGCGCGCTGATCGGCAAGTCCGAGGGCGACACCGTCGAAGTGAAGGCGCCGGCGGGCGTGCGCGAGTACGAGGTGCTCGCGGTCCGCTACCGGTAGCGACACGCCGCCCCGACGCGGCGCGGCAATGCGGGGG
>DASQBO010000434.1:0-4781 GCA_035635175.1 Casimicrobiaceae bacterium
TCGCCAAGGAGTGCGCCGAGTGGACGGCGCTCGGGTATCCGTTCGCGGTCGCGTGACCAGATCGCCGCTGTGCTAGATCAGGTCGGGGCCGATGACCAGCCGCAGCATCACGGACGAGGCCCCGCTCTTGTCGCGGTCCGAAAGCCACCACACGGCACCCTTCCGGATCGACCAGTACGCTTCCTCGCCGGAGAGCAGGAACGACGCGACCGCGCCCAGCGTAGGCTGGTGACCGACGACGACGACGGCTTCACGGGAGTCGGGCCAGCCCGCGGCGTCGAGCACCGCCCGCACCGACGCGCCCGGTCCGATCGCGTCGACGGTCTTGAACTTGCGCTTGAGCGCGAGCGCGGTCTCCTGGGCCCGGTCCGCCGGCGAGACCAGGATGCGCGCGGTGTCGGGAAGCCGTCGGTCGAGCCACCCGCCGACGCGTTCCGCCTGCTTGTGCCCCTTCGCGGTAAGGCGGCGCGCGAGGTCCGGACCGTCCGCCTCGGCCTCGGCATGGCGCCAGAGCACGAGATCCATCAGTCGACGTCCTCGCGCTCGCGCATCGCGGCGAGCAGCTCGCGCTGGGCGGAGTGCATCCGCTTGCCGCGGCGCGCGGGCAGCTTGCGCCATACGCCGTCGGGCAGGAGCGTCCAGGCGTCGCGCGTGTCGGCGAGATACGCGGTGAGCCCCTCCTCGACGACGCGCTTGCGCAGCTTCGCGTCGCGGACGGGGAATGCCACCTCGATCCGGCGGAACAGGTTGCGGCCCATCCAGTCGGCCGAAGACAGCCACACGTCCGGCGTGCCGCCGTTCGCGAAGTACCAGACGCGATGGTGCTCGAGGAAGCGGCCCAGGATCGAGCGGACGCGGATGCGCTCGGACAGGCCGCGGACGCCGGGCCGCAGTGCGCACGCGCCGCGCACGATCAGGTCGATCTCGACGCCCGCTTCGGAGGCCGCGTAAAGCGCGCGGATGACGCCCTCCTCGAGCAGCGCGTTCATCTTCGCGACGATGTGCGCCGGCCGGCCCGCGCGCGCGTGCGCGGCCTCGCGCCGGATCATCTCGATCACGCGGCGGTGCATCGTGAACGGCGCGAGCAGCAGGTGGCGCATCCGCCCCGCCTTCGCGAGGCTCGTGATGTGCATGAAGACGTCGTTCACGTCGGCGCAGAGGCCGGGGTCCGCGGTCAGCAGCCCGAAGTCGGAATACAGGCGCGTCGTGCGCGGGTGATAGTTGCCGGTGCCGAGGTGCGCGTACGGGCGCAGCCGGACGCGCCCGCGCGCGTCGGGCTCGCGGCGGATCAGGAGCGCGAGCTTCGCGTGCGTCTTCAAGCCGAACACGCCGTAGACGACCTGCGCGCCCGCGTGCTCGAGCCGCTCGGCCCAGTTGATGTTCGCCTCCTCGTCGAAGCGCGCCATCAGCTCGACGACGACCGTCACTTCCTTGCCCCGGCGCGCCGCCTCGATCAACGCCTCCATCAGCACCGAGTTGACGCCGGTGCGGTAGACGGTCTGCTTGACGGCGACGACGTCGGGGTCGTCGGCCGCCTTGCGGATGAACTCGACGACGGGCTCGAACGACTGGTACGGGTGATGGAGCAGGATGTCGTGCTGGCGTATCGCCGCCAGGATGTCGGGCTGCTCGCGCAGGCGGTCCGGGAGCCCCGGCACGAACGGCGGGTACTTGAGCGTGTCGACGTCCACCTGGTCGACGAGCGAGGTGAGGCGTGCGATGTTGACCGGACCGTCGCAGCGGTAGAGGTCGGCGTCGGTCAGCTCGAACTGCTGGAGCAGGAACTGCGCGAGCGGCTCGGGACAGTTCGCGGCGACCTCGAGGCGCACCGCCGAGCCGAACTGCCGCTGCGGCAGCTCGCCTTGCAGCGCCTGCCGCAGGTTCTTGACTTCCTCCTCGTCGATCCACAGGTCGGCGTCGCGGGTGACGCGGAACTGCGCGTAGTTGACGA
Source organism: Casimicrobiaceae bacterium (assembly GCA_035635175.1). Classification (GTDB taxonomy): domain Bacteria; phylum Pseudomonadota; class Gammaproteobacteria; order Burkholderiales; family Casimicrobiaceae; genus CAIWHR01. The sequence continues at coordinate 1,952 of DASQBO010000434.1, forward strand.
CGCCGCGTCCCGGGAAGAGCTCGTGCAGGTGGGCGTGGATGACCGACGAGAGCATGACGAACGCGTTGTCGCCGCCGCCGACGTCCGCGGGGAGCCGGATCACTCGGGGCAGCACGCGCGGAGCCTTGACGATGGCGATCCCCGTGTCGCGGCCGAAGGCGTCGGTGCCCGAGAGCTCGATCACGAAGTTCAGGCTCTTGTTGACGACCTGCGGGAACGGATGCGCCGGGTCGAGCCCGATCGGCGTGAGCAGCGGACGCACCTCGCGCTCGAAGTACTGCGCGACCCACGCCCGCTGGGCGGCGGTGAATTCGGTGCGGCGAACGAGGCTCACGCCGGCGCGCTCGAGCGCCGGCAGCACCTCGCGGTTGAGCAACGCGTATTGCGCGTCGATCAGCGCCCGCGCCTCGAGGCCGATCTGCGTGAGGAGCGTGCGCGCCTCCTGCAGCGTCAGGCCGGTCGGCGGCATCTTGGCCCGCAGCTGCTCCTTGATGCCGGCGACCCGGATCTCGAAGAACTCGTCGAGATTGCTGCCGGCGATGCACAGGAAACGGAGCCGCTCGAGGAGGGGCGTATCCGGATCGGCCGCGAGCGCCAGCACTCGCCGGTTGAAGGCGAGGAGCTGCAACTCGCGGTTGAGCGGCGCCGCGGCGGCGGCGTCCGGCATCGGCGCTCGCCGCCCCGATACCGGCGCCTGGGAGCCGGGTGTCGAGAGCGGAATCGGAGCCTGCAGCGGGACCATGAGGATGACGGGTGCCGACGGCACCCATGTTACGACAGCTCGGGGGAGCCTTCGGTGCCGAGGCCGGAAACGTCAGGCGGCGGCCACCGCCGATGGATCTTCGGTCGGAGCGGTCAGCGCAAGCCAGAGACAGCGCCCCCGGGTCTCCTTCTCCAGCGCTGCGAGGTATTCCGCGTGCGCAGCGAGCTCTTCCGGCGACGGCGCGACGACGATGAGTGGCTCGCCCCGCACGGCATCGAGCGCCACCACCGGCCCCGACGCCCCGCGCTCCACGCGCGGCGGCGCTGCCCCGAGGTCGATCGTCAGCGACTCCTGCCCGCGCGTCATCGCGAGCCAGACCTCGGCCAGAAGCTCGGCGTCGAGGAGCGCCCCGTGCAGAGTCCGGTGCCGGTGGTCGACGCCGAAGCGCTCGCAGAGGGCGTCGAGGCTGTTCCGCTTGCCCGGGAACATCTCGCGGGCGAGCGCGAGCGTATCGGTGACCTTCGCGTAGACGCTGGCGCAGCCGGGCAGGCCCGCGAGCGCGAACTCGCCGTCGAGGAACGCGACGTCGAAGGGCGCGTTGTGGATCACCCACTCCGCCCCGCGCGCGAACTCGACGAACTCCGCCGCGGCGTCGCGGAACCTGGGCTTGCCACGGAGGTCTTCCCACGTCTTGCCGTGGACCTCGGTCGCGCCGGCGTCGATCTCGCGCTCGGGGTCGAAGTGAAAGTGGACCGTTCGGCCGGTCGCGCGGCGGTTCACGACCTCCAGCCCGGCGAGCTCGATGATCCGGTGGCCCTGCAGCGGATCGAGGCCCGTGGTCTCGGTGTCGAGGACGATCTGGCGCATGCGGAACAACAGTAGAACCTAACTATAGAACCTATCTCAAATTCGGGCGAGCGGCCCGAGTATGCGAAGGCCCGCAGCGAGCACCGAGATAGTACATAAAGGTACAGCGAGGGGCGAGCGAGGACACGACAAAGTAATCGGGCTGCGCAGTCAAATGGGATAGGTTCTACTTGCGATAGCGCTGGATCGTGGCCTGGATCTCGGCGATCGCCCGTTCGATCTCGTCGTCGGAGAGATCCCGCTGGGCGCCCTTCCGGTCGGTCAGCGTGAGCGTGCGGTCGATCTGCGTCTGGAACTCGCCGAGGCCGAGCGTCTCGGTGATCGTCGTCGACGGCTCGTCGGTCAGCGTCTCGGGACCCCACCGCACGACGATCGCCGACAGGTTGTCGCCGTCGGGTCCGCCGCGCGCCTCCGCCTCGCGCATCATCTGCGGCGCGGTCTTGAGGATCGGCGTCGACGTGAGCCAGGTCGCGATCTCCTCGCGGCTCAGCACGCTCCACAGCCCGTCGGTGCAGAGCACGAGGATGTCGCCGTTGCGCAGCGGAGTGCGCTTGCCGAGATCGATCACCGGGTCGACGAGGCCGCCCAGGCAGCTGAAGATCTTGTTGCGGTCCGGGTGCTCGGCGACGTCGTTGGCGCCGATGATCCCCTGGTCGACCAGGTACTGGACCTTCGAGTGGTCCTTGGTCGCGCCGATGAGCCCGCCCTGCCGGAAGAGATAGAGGCGAGAGTCGCCGACGTGCGCCCAGTAGGCGTGGCCCGCCTGCACGATGCAGCCGACGCACGTCGTGCGCGGCGTTTCGAGCATCGAGAACTGGTTCGCGTAGCTGCCGAGGGCCGCGTGCGCGCGGAGGAGCGAGTCCTGCAGGAACTTGAGCGGATTCTTGAGGATCGGCTTCGCTTCCTGCTGGAAGCGCTCGATGAAGAGGCGGACGGCGATCTGTGCGGCGATCTCGCCGCCTGCATGCCCGCCCATTCCGTCGGCGACGACGAGGAGCAGCGTGTCGCGGCTGTACGTATAGGCGATCCGGTCCTGGTTGACCTTGCGCGAGCCCTTCCGGGACTCCTGGAAGATCGTGAAGCGCATCGAGCGGGACGGCCGGGGCAAGCGGCGCGTCAGGCGCCGATCTCGCTCCAGAGCTTGCGCTTCAGGCTGCCGAAGAACGTGGCCTTCCGCTTCTTCGGCGGAATGTCGCGGATCGCCTTCTGCAGCGCGAACACCGACTGCGGGCGCTCGAGGGGGTCGAGCCGCAGGCACCA
>DASQBO010000435.1:0-2134 GCA_035635175.1 Casimicrobiaceae bacterium
CGACGAGGAGCCCGACGAGCGGTGGCACGAGCGCCCATGCGGGCGGGACGGCCAGTGTCTGGCCGAGCCGTTCCGCGACCTCGCCGAGCCAGGCGAGCGCGCCCTGCGCCGGCGCCGCGTTGCCGCCCGCCATCGCATTCAGCATCGCGAGCGCGCCCTCGAGCGACGTCGCGCGGAAGAACACCCAGCTGACGGCGACGAAGAGGAACGTGAGCGCCCAGGCGAGCGCGCGCGGCAGCGGAACGCCGATCCGCGCCCAGGCGCGGCAGGCGACCATCGCGACGCCGTGCAGGAGTCCCCAGACGACGAACGTCCACGCCGCGCCGTGCCACAGCCCGCCCAGGAGGAAAGTCGCGAGGACGTTGGCGGCGGTGCGCGCGTCGCCGTGCCGGTTGCCGCCGAGGGGGATGTACAGGTACTCGCGGAGGAACCGGGACAGCGTGATGTGCCAGCGGTGCCAGAACTCGCGGATGTCGGTCGCCCGGTACGGCGAGTCGAAGTTGATCGGCATCCGGATGTTGAACATGCGCGCGGCGCCGAGCGCCATGTCGGTGTAGCCCGAGAAGTCGAAGTAGATCTGCATCGTGTACGCGAGGACCGCGGCCCACGCGGCCGGCGCGGCGAGCGTGCCGGGGGCGGCGAAGCCCGCGTCGGCGATCGGCGCGAAGGTGTCGGCGACAAGCACCTTCTTCGCGAGCCCGAGCGCGAGCAGGAAGAGGCCGGCCGCGAGGTTGTCCCACTGCGGACGCTTGTTCGTCACTAACGCGAACTGCGGCATCATCTCGCTGTGGTGAAGGATCGGCCCGGCGAGCAGGTGCGGAAAGAACGTGACGAAGAGCGCGTAGTTGACGAACACCGGCTCCTGCGCCTTGCCGCGGCGGACGTCGACCAGGTACGCGATCTGCGTGAAGGTGAAGAAGCTGATGCCGAGCGGCAGCGCGAGGTGCAGGAGCTGCGGCGCGTCGCCGGTGACGCGCGCCGCATTGGCGAGAAAGAAGTCGGCGTACTTGAACACGCCGAGGAGGGCGAGATTGGCCGCGACGCCGAGCGCCAGCACGCCGCCGCCCGCGCCGCGCCGCAGCGCGGCCGCCACCGCGAAGTTGAAGACGATGCTGCCGGCGATCAGCGGCAGGTGCCAGGGGTTCCACCAGCCGTAGAAGAAGAGCGACGCGAGCGTGAGCCACGCCTGCGCGGCGAGGGGCCGCCGGCCGAGCAGGAAGAAGACGACGAGGGTTCCGGGCAGGAACCAGAGCAGGTATTCGTAGCTGTTGAACAGCATCGCGGGCGTGAAGAGAGACACCGTCGCCGGCGGCCGGCGAGCGTCCCGGGCCCGCGTGGCTGCGCGCGTATGGTAACCCGCCGTCGGCGCGCGGCCCGGGCACGCGCAAAACTGCCGTAGAATCGGCGTCCGTGGTCCGCTTCTTCGTCCTCTTCCTGGTCCTGCAGGCGGTGCTGTTCGGCGCCGAGCTCACGCCGTGGGCGCAGGATGCCTTCGTGGTCCCGTGGACCAACACGCTGGCGTCGGTCAGCGCATGGCTCGTCACGCTGTTCGATCCGGGGGTCGTGGCGACGGGAAAGGTGCTGCAGAGCAAGGCGAACGGCTTCGCCGTGTCGATCGAGTCCGGCTGCAACGGCGTCGAGGCGACGATCGTCCTCGTCGCCGCGATCCTCGCGTTTCCCGCGCCGTGGAAGCACCGCCTCGTGGGCCTCGCCGTCGGCGTCGTCGCCGTGCAGGGACTCAACATCGTGCGCGTGATCAGCCTCTTCTACCTGGGACAGTGGGACCTCGAGGCGTTCGAGTGGGCGCACCTCTACGTCTGGCAGGCGCTGATCATGCTCGACGTGCTGATCGTGTGGCTCGTCTGGGTGCGCACGCTGCCCGCGGGCGGCGTGCGGCCGGCCTGATGCGCACGCCGCTCGGCCGCTTCGTGCTGAAGGTGCTGGCCTGGCTGCCGGCGGCGTTCGTCGTCTGGTACTTCGGCGCACCGATCCTGCTCTATCCGGTGAAGGTCCTCCTCGCGCTCGCGGCGAGTGCCGGGCTGCCCGACATCGTCACCGGGATCGAGCAGAATGCGGCGGTGTTCACCTTCGCGACGACGCTCAAGCCCGGCGCGGCGCTCGGCACGACCGCGCG
>DASQBO010000436.1:0-5062 GCA_035635175.1 Casimicrobiaceae bacterium
AACCATCGGACCGGGATGGCCCGGTAGACCCGGCCGGAGGCCGCCGCGCGCCGTGCTCGGAACCTCTACTCGGCGACGAACCTTCCGGACCTGCCCCCGGACTTCTCGAGCAGCCGCACGCGCTCGATGCGCATCGCACGGTCGGCCGACTTGCACATGTCGTAGATCGTGAGGAGGCCGACCGCAGCCGCCGTGAGCGCCTCCATTTCGACGCCCGTGCGGTCCAGCGTTTCGGCGACGACCTGGATGTCGATTGCCGACGCGTCCGCGTCGAAGGCGAACTCGACGGCGACCCGCGTCAGCGGCAGCGGGTGGCAAAGCGGGATCAGCTCGGACGCGCGCTTCGCCGCCTGGATCGCCGCGATCCGCGCGACGCCGAGCACGTCGCCCTTTCCCGCGCCGCCGTCGCGGATCAATCTGAGCGTGCCTGGCGCCATGGCGATGCGGCCTCCGGCGCGCGCGAGGCGCCGCGTCGGCGTCTTGCCACCGACGTCGACCATGTGCGCCTGCCCGCCCGCGTCGAAATGGGTAAAATACGGCTGGCGCGGCCCCGCGGGGCGCCGTGCGACCGGCGGCGCCGCCTTGCGCGCGGCCGATGTGGCTTTCGTCGTCGTGCCTGCGCGGCGCGCCACGGCCCCTCCTCGAGATGAACTTCGGACTTCGCCAGGCATCTTAGCATCGGGGCCTCCGGCCCCTGCCCGAATGGGAACGTTCTCCCCCTCCCCGCCCAAGCGGCCGTCGCTCGCGCGCTCGCTCGTGAGCGCCTGCGTGGCCACGGCGCTCGCCTTGCAGCCGGTCGGGCCCGCAATGCTCGGCGCCTCGGCGGCACAGGCGCAGGAGACCCCGGTCAAGAGCGACGCGACGCAATCGATCTACGCGCCGGCGCGCCCGCCGGCCGAGCCGTCGCCGCAGGCGCCGACGACGGCGCTGCCGGACCTCGGCGACGAGTCGCAGTCGCTCGTCTCGCCCGCGCAGGAGCGCAAGCTCGGCGAGTCGGTCGTCCGCCAGATTCGCGCGGCGGGCGCTTACCTCGACGACCCGGAGGTCAACGACTACCTCAACGATCTCGGCCAGCGGCTCGTCGTCGCGGTCCCCGACTCGACGCAGAGCTTCGAGTTCTTCGCCGTCGGGGATCCGTCGATCAACGCGTTCGCGCTGCCGGGCGGCTACGTCGGGGTCAACACCGGCCTCATCCTGCTCACGCAGAGCGAGTCGGAGCTCGCCGCGGTGCTCGCGCACGAGATCACGCACGTGACGCAGCACCACTTCACGCGCGCGATGGCCGGCCAGCAGCGCTCGCTGCTCTATACGCTCGCCGCGCTCGCGGTGGCGATCGCCGCGTCGCGCTCGAACTCGTCGTCGGCCGCTCCGGTCACGAATGCCGCGATCGCCTCGGCGCAGGCGATCGCGATGCAGAGTCAGCTCAACTACACGCGCGAGAACGAGTACGAGGCGGACCGCATCGGGTTCCAGCGTCTCGACGCGGCGGGCTTCGACGATACGGCGATGGCGACGATGATGCAGCGCCTTCAGAAGCAGACGCGCTTCGGCGAGAGCAACGCTCCGTCGTACCTCCGCACGCACCCGATCACCTACGCGCGGATCGCCGAGGCGCAGGCCCGCGCGCAGGGGAAGCCGTACCGGCAGGTGCCGGACTCCCTCGACTTCCAGATGGTGCGCGCGCTGCTCAAGAGCTATACCGGCACGCCGCAGGAAGCGGTCGCCTGGTTCGACGACGCCATCAAGGAGCATAAGTACAACAGCGAGGTCGCCGCGCACTACGGGCTCGTCGCCTCCCTCCTTCGCGCGGGCGACCTGAAACGCGCCAAGGTCGAGCTCGCCACGCTCGAGAAGATGGCGCCTCCGCATCCGATGGTCGAGGCGATGGCGGGCCACGTCTACATGGACAGCGGCGACCTCGACGCCGCGATCGCGCGCTTCCGCGCGGCGCTCGTGCGCTACCCGAACAAGATGCAGCTCGTCTACGACTATCCGGAGGCGCTGCTCAAGGCGAAGCGGCCGAAGGAAGCGGTGGACTTCGTCGAGCGCGAGCTGCAGCGTTTCCCCGACAGCGGCCCGCTGCACCGGATCGCGGCGCAGGCGTACGCGGATCTCGGCAAGAAGATGCAGCAATACCGCCATCAGGGCGAGTTCTACGCGTGGCAGGGCGACCTTCGCGGCGCCGTCTACCAGCTCGAGCTCGCGACCAAGGCCGGCGACGGCGACTTCTACCAGGCGTCGGTCGTCGAGGCGCGCCTGCGCACCCTGCGCCGGGAGCTTGCCGAGCAGCAGGCGGCGCAGGCGAAAAACGGCTGAGGGCGCCCGCCGCCGGCGCGACCCCGCGACGGCGCCGGCGCCGTTTGCAGCGTCTCCCCCATCCGTCGTCGGAAGGTTCCCATGCGACTCCCTGGCTTGATCGTTCTCGCGCTCGCGTCCGCCCTCGCCTCGGCACAGCCGGCCCCGCATGCGCCGTTCCAGAACGTCGTGAGCCTCGATGCCAGTGCGACGACCGAGGTGCCGGTCGACACGCTCACCGTGACGCTGTTCACCGAGGAGCAGGGTCCGGATCCGGCCGAGCTCGCGACGCGCGCCAACACGCGCCTCGAGCAGGCGCTCGCGCGCGCGAAAGGCGAGCGAGACGTCGAGGCGCGCTCGGGCAACTACCAGACGACGCCGTCGTACGATCGCACGGGCCAGATCTCCGGGTGGCGGCTGCGCGCCGAGCTGATCCTCGAGAGCCGCGATTTCAAGGCGGCGAGCGCGCTTGCGGGTCGCCTGCAGCCCGAGATGAAGCTGGGCGCGATGAACTTCTCGCTCTCGCGTGCGGCGCGCGCGAAGGCCGAGGCTTCGCTCCTGACCGAGGCGCTGCGCAACTACCAGGCGCGCGCCGAGGCGATCGCGAAGACGCTCGGATTTCCCGGCTACACCCTCGGCCAGATCGCGATCCGCTCCGAGGGACCCGTGATCCAGCCGATCGGTTATCGCGCGATGGCGATGACGGCGGACGGCGGCGCCGCGCCGCCGCCACCGATCGAGGGCGGCAAGAACGCGGTGACCGTCGTCGTCTCCGGCAACGTGATCCTGGGTCCGGCCCGGTAGCCGCGCTTAACGCACGGGCGCCGCGGCGGAGGCCGCTCGCCCGGCGGCTTCGCCGTCAGCCGCTGGGGCTCAGCGCCTGATCGTCCCCGGCCTGGGAGAAGCAGGTGTCCCACCGGCTGAGGGGCAACCGCTTGCACTCGGCGATCGCTGCCTGGTAGCGGGCGTCCTCGCTCCGCAACGTGCGCTCCTGTTGAAGCGTCATCGGTTCAGGGGGCGCCCAGGCGGAGCTCTCCTTCTTGCACGCCACACGCTCGCTCCGCGGCAGCCGATCGCAGGTCGCCTCCTTCGCCATCAGTTCCTGCCGCTCGTTCGCGGACAGCGGCGGCGGCGTCTGCGCGACGCCGAGAGCTTCGTGCTTGCAAATGCCGCGCTGACTGAGCGGGAGTTTGCTGCAAGCACCCACTCTGCTCGCGGCGTCCTGGTCGACCGCTGCGTACGCGGTACCGGTTCCAAGTGCCAGCAACGTGACACCCAATGCAACACTCCATCGTTTCATCGCAGTCTCCATGCGCCATCCAGAAGGGACGACGCTTCTGGTCCTCGCGCGCGATCGCGCGCTTCGACTCCGCTGCGACGACGCGCGATGCGTGCCGCAGTACTGCTTCGACGAATTGCCGGGAGGCTGGGTTCCCGAATGCGCGACACCGGCTGCAACGCGGTCCGAGATTCCATTCGCGGCATGGTCTATCCGCCGTGTCGATCGCGTAAGAGTTACCGCATCGTCGCCGCAACGCGACGCCTGCCCGTGGTTCGTCGGCGCCGCGACGCGGCCGCCTGCCGTTCGTCGGCTGGAGGCCGAACCTGTCACTTCTGACAGGTGCCAAGCGGCGCCTGCCGGCGCTAATCTTCGCGTCGTCGCCATGCGGCACGTCGAGGGGAGCGCCATGAAGATTCTGGTGATCGACGACCATCCGCTGATCCAGGACGCGCTGTCGCAGCTCTTGCCGCAGCTCGGCCAAGGGATCGTCGTGCGCAACGCCGTGGACGCCGCGGCGGCCACCGCGATCCTCGACAACGAGCCCGACGTCGGGCTCGTGCTCCTCGACCTCGCGCTGCCCGGCACGCGCGGGCTCGATCTCCTCAACGACCTGGTGCAGGATTACCCCGGCGTGCCGGTCGTCGTGCTGTCCGCGAGCCACGACAGGGCGACGGTCAACGCATCGCTCGCCGCCGGCGCGCGCGGCTTCATCGCCAAGACGGCGGACGCGCGCGAGCTGCTCGAAGCGGTCCGCCAGTCGATCGCCGGCCTCGAATACCTGACCCCCGACGTCACGCTCGAACCGGACGGCGACGGCGTGCGCATCGCACCCGGCGCGCTCGGGCTGACGGCGCGACAGGCGGACGTGCTGCTGCTCTTGGTCCAGGGCAAGCCGAACAAGCTGATCTGCCGCGACCTCAAGCTGTCCGAAGGGACGGTCAAGGTCCACGTGAGCGCTATCCTGAAGCGGCTCAACGTCCGCACGCGCGCGCAGGCCGTCGCCTCGCTCGCGCGGCGCGGGATCAGCGTCGAGACGCTCGCCGCCCGACGCTGACGATGAAGGCGGCCGCGGCGGTCGCGCCGCCGCTCCTCGCGCGCGCCCGTGCCGACCAGGTCGCGCTGCTCTACCGGTCGTGGCACCGGACGACCGCGTCGATGGCGCTCGGCGCGGCGCTCCTCTGCGTCGTGCTGTGGGAGCGCGAGGACGCGACGGTGATGGCGCTCTGGTTCGCCGCGATCCTCGCGAACCAGGCGTGGCGTGGGGCGCTCGCGCGCGCATACCGGCGCGCGCGCCCGGGCGCGGACGACGCGAGGCGGTGGGGCTGCTACTGGGCGGCAGGCTCGACGGCCGCCGGCGCGCTGTGGGGCGCAGCCGCCGTCGCGATGTTCCCCGCGTCACCGCCGCACCAGGCGCTTCTCATCGTCTGCATCTTCAGCGTGATCCTGGGCGGCCTCAACCTGACCGCCGTGTACAAGCCGTCGTTC
>DASQBO010000437.1:0-3716 GCA_035635175.1 Casimicrobiaceae bacterium
GGTGATGCTGATCTCGACCGGGGGCGTCCTGATCCGCACCAAGGTGAAGTCGATCCGCGAGATGGGCCGCTCGACGCAGGGCGTGACGCTCATCAACCTGGGCGAGGGCGAGAAGCTCGCCGGCCTCGAGCGCGTCGTCGAGCGCGAAGAGGACGAGGAATAGGCGCCCCGCGCGCCGATGCACAGCGCCGACGACCGCGAGCGCGAGCTCGCCCGCCACCGCGCCGAGATCGATGCGATCGACCGCGATCTGCTGGCGAGGCTGAACGCGCGCGCGGCGCACGCGCACGCCATCGGCCGGCTGAAGCAGGGCGGCGCCGCGTACCGGCCCGAGCGGGAGGCGCAGGTCCTGCTCCGGTTGCAGGCGGAGAATCGCGGGCCGCTGCCGAACGAGGCCGTCGCGGGCGTCTTCCGGCAGGTGATGTCGGCGTGCCTCGCGCTCGAGCAGCCGTTGCGCGTCGCCTATCTCGGGCCGGCCGGCACGTTCTCGCACGCCGCGGCGGCGAAGCACTTCGGGCAGTTCGCGCACGCCGAGCCGTACGCGACGATCGACGAGGTGTTCCGGGCGGCCGAGGGCGCGCAGACGGACTACGCGGTCGTCCCCGTCGAGAACTCGACGGAGGGCGCGGTCGGCCGCACGCTCGACCTCATGTGCCAGACGCCGCTCTCCATCTGCGGCGAGATCAAGCTCCGCATCGGCCAGAACCTGCTGTCAAAGGCACAGGCGCTGGCCGAGGTCACGCGCGTGTACTCGCACGCGCAGTCGCTCGCGCAGTGCGCGGAGTGGCTCGCCCGGCACCTGCCGGCCGCCGCGCGCGTCGCCGTGTCGAGCAACGCCGAGGCGGCGCGGCTCGCCGCCGGCGAGCCCGGGGCGGCCGCGATCGCCGGGGAGATCGCGGCGGCGGTCTACGGCCTCGACATCCTCGCGCCGCACATCGAGGACGAGCCCAACAACACGACGCGGTTCTGGGTGTTGGGAACGCAGGACGTCCCGGCGTCGGGCCGCGACGAGACCTCGCTCGTCATGTCGGCGCCGAATCGGCCCGGCGCGGTCTACGCGCTGCTCGAGCCCATTGCGAAGCACGGGGTTTCGATGTCGCGGCTCGAGTCGCGCCCGGCGCGGACCGGTCTCTGGGAGTATCTCTTCTTCGTCGATCTGGTGGGTCATTCGACCGACGCGCCGGTGGCCGCCGCGTTGGCCGAGCTGAAAGAGAAAGCACCTTTTATCAAAGTGTTGGGATCCTATCCTGCAGCAGTTTATTAAGATGAAGACGCTCGCTCACGCCGCCGCCGTTCACGCCCACGACCTGTCGCGGCTCGCGCCCGAGTACGTGCGCAAGATCGCCCGCTACATCCCGGGCAAGCCGGTCGAGGAGCTCGCGCGCGAGTTCGGCCTCGACCCCGCGAGCATCGTCAAGCTCGCATCGAACGAGAACCCGCGCGGGCCCGGCCCAGCCGTGCGGCGAGCCCTTGCCGCGGCGACCGAAGAACTCTCGCGCTACCCGGACGGCAACGGCTTCGCGCTCAAGGCCGCGCTCGCGGCACGCTTCGGCGTCAGCGGCGACGAGGTCGTCCTCGGCAACGGCAGCAACGACGTGCTCGAGCTCGTCACGCAGGCGTTCCTGCGCCCCGGCGACTCGGCGGTGTACTCGCGGCACGCGTTCGCCGTCTACCCCCTCGCGACGCAGGCGCGCGGCGCGCACGGGATCGAGGTCGCGGCGCACGACTTCGCCCACGATCTTTCGGCGATGCGCGCGGCGATCGGGGCGACGACGCGGATCGTGTTCGTCGCCAACCCGAACAATCCGACCGGAACGTGGCTCGCCCCGGCGGCGGTGGAGGCGTTCATCGCGTCGGTGCCGGAGGACGTGCTGGTCGTGCTCGACGAGGCCTACAACGAGTATCTCGAGCCCGCGCAGCGCGCGCCGTCCGCCGCGTGGATCCGCAAGTACCCGCACCTCGTCGTCTCGCGGACGTTCTCGAAGGCGTACGGTCTCGCGGCCCTGCGCGTCGGCTACGGACTCATGCAGGCGCCGGTCGCCGAGATGCTGAACCGCGTGCGCCAGCCGTTCAACGTGAACTCGCTCGCGCAGGCGGCCGCGCTCGCCGCGCTCGGCGACACGGACTACGTCGACGAGAGCCGCGCGCTCAACGCCGCCGGTCGCGCCGTGCTCGAGGAAGGCTTCCGGCGGCTCGGGCTCGCCTTCGTGCCGTCGCACGCGAACTTCGTGCTCGTGCGGGTCGGCGACGCGGGGCGCGTCTACCAGCGGCTGCTCGAGCAGGGCGTCATCGTCCGGCCGGTCGCGAACTACGCGCTGCCCGAGTGGCTGCGGGTCACCGTCGGCATCGACGCGGAGAACCGCCGGCTGCTCGAGACGCTCGAGCGCGCGCTCGCGCGCTGAGCGGTCCGCGCCTCGCTCGCTGCGATGACGCCGGGAGTCCACCGCATCGACAAGCTCGTCGTCCTGGGCGTCGGGCTCATCGGGGGCTCGTTCGCGCTCGCGCAGAAGGCCGCCGGCGCCACCGGCACGATCGTCGGCGTCGGCCGCGGGCGCATCAATCTCGAGGAGGCCGCGAACCTCGGCATCATCGACCGGGCGGTGCCGCTCGACGGCGAGTGGACGCGCGAGCTGCCGACGACCGACATCGTGCTCGTCGCCGCGCCGGTCGCGCAGTACCGGTCGCTGTTCGAGGCGATGGCGCCGCACCTCGGCCCGCACACGGTCGTCACCGACGCGGGGAGCACGAAGCAGGACGTCATCGCCGCCGCGCGGGCGACGCTCGGCGCCGCCTTGCCGCGGTTCGTCCCCGGCCATCCGATCGCCGGCACCGAGCAGTCCGGCGCGGCGGCGGCGTTCTCGACGCTGTACGCCGACCGCAACGTCGTCCTGACGCCGCTGCCCGAGACCGACCCGCTCGCGCTCGCGACCGTCGCCGCCGCGTGGCAAGCCTGCGGCGCGCGCGTCCGCACGCTCGACGCCGCCGCGCACGACCGCGTGTTCGCGGCGGTCTCGCACCTGCCGCACCTGCTCGCCTTCGCCCTCGTCGACGAACTGGCGGCGCGCCCGAACGCGGAGGAGCTGTTCCGTTTCGCCGCCTCCGGCTTCCGCGACTTCACGCGGATCGCCGCGAGCTCGCCCGAGATGTGGCGCGACATCGCGCTCGCGAACCGCGATCCGCTGCTGACGGAGATTGCCGCGTTCCGCAGGCAGCTCGACCGCGTGGCGGCGCTGGTCGCCGCGGGCGACGGCGCGGGGTTGCACGCGGTGTTCGCCGCCGCGCGCACCGCGCGCCGCGCGTGGGACTCGCGCCGCACCGCCGCCGGCGGCCGCGTGCCCGAAGACGGGCCGCGCGAGCCCTGACCCGGGCGCGAGCAGGGGCGACGTGCCCGACGCTTTCCTCGACCTCTCGCCGGCGGCGTCCGCGGCGGGCACCGTCGCGCTGCCGGGGTCGAAGAGCATCTCGAACCGCACGCTCCTGCTCGCGGCGCTGGCGGCGGGAACCACGCGGCTGCGCGGCCTGCTCGCCGCCGACGACGTCGACCGGATGACGGACGCGCTCCGCGCGCTCGGCGTGCGCGTCGAGCGCGTCGAGGGCGACACCGTCGTGCACGGCACCGCGGGGCGGTTTCCCGTCGAGCGCGCGGCGCTCTTCCTCGGCAACGCGGGCACCGCGTTTCGTCCGCTCACCGCGGTGCTCGGGCTCGCGGGGGGACG
>DASQBO010000438.1:0-13000 GCA_035635175.1 Casimicrobiaceae bacterium
GACCGGCATCGTCAGCAGGCCACCCGCCGCCCACTCGCGCAGCAGCGTGACGCCGTCGGTGTCGGGCATCCAGATGTCGAGGAGCACGAGCGCCGGCTGCTGCCGCGCGCGATAGCTGCGCGCCTCGGTCGCATTCTCGGCGACGGACACCCGGTAGCCCTCGTCCTGCAGGATCTCGGAGAGGAGCTCGCGGATGCCGACTTCGTCGTCGACGATGAGGATCTCGTTCGCGGGGACCATCGGACGCTATCCTACGCTACGCTCCCGCCGCCCGCGGGAACACGATCGTCACGCGCGCGCCGTGCGGCTCGCGGTTCGCGAGCTCGACGCGGCCGCCGTGCTCGTCGACGATCTTCCGCACGATGGCGAGGCCCAGGCCCGTGCCCTTCGTCTTCGTCGTCACGTACGGCTCGAACGCGCGCCGGAGGACGTCGTCGGAAAACCCGCTGCCCGCGTCGGCGAAGACGAGCGCCACCTCGCCGCCGCGCGGCTCGAGCGAGATCTCGTAGCGCGGCTCGGGGGCGTCGGCCTGGGCGTCGATCGCATTCTGGATGAGGTTGTGCAGCACCTGGCGCAGGCGGGTCGGCTCGCCCTGGATGACGACGGGCTCGGGAGGCAGCGACAGCGAGACGCGCGGCCGCAGATTGTCGTACAACGCGAGCACGTCCTGCAAGAGCGCCCCGGCGTCGACCGGCTGCATCGTCCCTGGGCGCGGCTGCCGCGCGTAGATCGCGAAGTCGTCGACCATGTGCTTCATCGCGGCGACCTGCGCGATGATCGTCTGCGCGCCGCGCTTCAGCGTCTCCTGGTCCGCGCCCTCGAGCTTGGGCGCGAGCTTGAGCGCGAGGCGCTCGGCGGAGAGCTGGATCGGCGTCAGCGGATTCTTGACCTCGTGCGCGAGCCGGCGCGCGACCTCGCCCCAGGCCGCATCGCGCTGCGCCTGCACGAGATCCGTCACGTCGTCGAACACGACCACGTAGCCCGCAACCGGGACGACCGGCAGCCTCGAACCGCGCATGAGCAGGACGCGCGTCAGGCTCGCGACGGTCAGCTCCGCCTGCCGCTGCCACTGGCCGTCGCGGCTTCCGCGGAAGCCTTCGGCGACGAGCGCCGCGAATGGCGCCAACGCGGGCAGCCGACCGCCCCACTCGGCGAGGGCGAGGCCGTGGAGATCCGCGAGCGGTTGCTGAAGGATCACCGCCGCGCTCGCGTTCGCCGTGCGCAGGCGGTAGCCGTCGTCGAAAGCGAGCACCCCGGCCGACAGGTTGCCGAGGATGCTTTCCAGGTACGCGCGCGTCGTCTCCGTGGCGCGGCGCGACTCCTCGGTCTTCTCCCGCGCGTCCGCGAGCTGCGCCGTCATCGTGTTGAACGACTCGGTCAGAACGCCGAGCTCGTCGCGCGAGGTGACGGGCTGCCGGCGCGTGAAGTCGCCCTGCGCCACGGCGCGCGTGCCTTCGGCCAGGAGCCCGAGCGGCTCGGCGAAGCGCTCGGAGAGCACGACGGCGAGGCCCAGCGCCGTCGTGAGCGCGAGCAGCAGCGTGAGCGTCAGCGTGATCGCGTAGAGGCGCTTCAACGAGGCGCGGGTGAACGCGATCTCCTGGTAGTCGCGCGCGCCGGCCTGCACCTTCTCGACGTCCTGCGCGAGCGACTTCGGCACCGGCTCGACGACCTGCAGCACCTTGAGCGGCTCGAGCCGGTCCTCGCTGTTGACCGGCGTGACCACGCGCAGCAGGAGCGTGCCGTCGCCCGCCTGCTCGATGCCCGCGGTCGTCTGCTGCAGCCGCGCGCGGCGCAGCGCCTGCGCCGGCGGCGGATCGGGCGGCGCCGTGTTGCCGCCGACGCCCGCGACGGCCAGCACGCTGCCCGACGACGTGAAGAGCGCCGCCTCCTGCGCCCCCGCCTGCTCCGCCGCGCGGATGAGCCGGGCAGGTGCGCTGCCCGACCCCGGCTCGCTCAGCTGAAGCGCGATCTGGCCCGCCTTGTTCGTCGTCTCGCGCAGGAGGAAGTCGAGCGCGCCCCGCCCGAGGTTGAGACCGCCCTCGAGCGCGCGGTCGACGCGGACGTCGAACCAGCTCTCGATGCTCTTGCCGAGGAACTGCACCGACACCGCGTAGACGAGCGCGCCCGGAAGCCCGGCGACGAGCGCGAAGAGGAGCACGAGCCGGAGCGCGAGGCGCGAGCCGAACACGCCGGCCTTGAGGTTCCGCCACAGGCGCCACAGCTGCACGCCGACGAGCAGCATGAGCAGGACGACCAGCGCGCCGTTGAGCACGAGCAGCACGTCGTAGCGGCGCGCGAAGAGCTCGGTGTTCGCGGACGCCGTCGCGAGCAGGAACATCGAGATCGCGGCCAGGCACGCGAATACGAGCAGGAGCCAGCGGATGCCGCGCGAGGGAATGAGGCCGCTCATGGCCCGGCCCCGGCATCTCCGTCCGACGCGCGGCCTCCGCTCACGGCGTGTAGCTCCAGCGGTGCCATTCGGACTGCAGCGTCCACTCGCGCGAGGCCAGCGCGCTCATCTGGAACGGCTTCGGAAGCTGGTTCACGTCGAGGCGCAGACGCACGGCGGCGTCGTAGCGCGTGCCCTTCGCGAGCTGGTCGCGCCGCGCGACCTCGCGCGCGTTGACGCGCGAGAGGAAGCGCTCGACCTCGTCGAGCCCGTCGAACGTCTGCCCGAGCAGGCCGCTCGCGATCCGGTACTGCCTTGTGAGCGCGTTGTAGGAGACGCGGTATTGGGTCGTCGACGCGAGGACCTTCTCGTCGAGCCAGTACCAGCGCGGGCGCGAGATCTCGAACTCGAGCAGGAAGTAGAGCGGGACGCCCTTCTGCAGCGCCTCGTCGAGCGTCGCGTTGAGCGTGACGTCGAACTCGGCGTTGAGATAGAAGCCGTCCTCCTCGGCGTGGATCTCGGCCGACTTGACGACGATCGTGTCCGCCTGCGCGGCGGCCGCCATGAGCAGCGCGACGACGCACAGGAGCGCGCGGCGCAGCGCGCGCCGCCATGGCGCGGGACGGGAGAGGCCGGGAACGACGGGGCTTGCGGGCGGCGGGACGGACATCGGCGCGGATCCGGATGCGTTACCCCTCGGAGGGGCAGGCGCCTCTGCCGCCGGGCGCCGGGTCAGGCCTTGCCGAGCAATGCGTAGAAGAAGCCGTCCTGATTGTGGCCCGCGCCCGGGAGCGAAGGCAAGAGTTGTCCGCCGCGGGCCGCGACTTCGGGGGCGAAGGTGAGGGATTCGCGCAACGCGTCCGCGTGCGCCGCTTCGAACGCGGCGACCTGCGCTTCGTTCTCCTCGTGGAAGATCGAGCACGTCGCGTAGAGCATGCGGCCGCCCGAGCGCAGGCACGGCCACAGGGCGGCGAGGAGCCGCGCCTGCTGGCGGGCGAAAGCCGCCACGTCGGTCTCCCGGCGCAGCCACTTCACGTCGGGGTGGCGGCGCACGACGCCCGATGCGGTGCACGGGACGTCCGCGAGGATGAGATCGAAGGGCCGGCCGTCCCACCATGCGGCCGGCTGCCCCGCATCGCCCTCGACGACGGC
This sequence comes from Casimicrobiaceae bacterium, assembly GCA_035635175.1. Lineage (GTDB taxonomy): Bacteria > Pseudomonadota > Gammaproteobacteria > Burkholderiales > Casimicrobiaceae > CAIWHR01. The sequence goes on from DASQBO010000438.1 coordinate 3,542, forward strand.
GACGTGCGCGCCGCCGTGCGGGAGCCGCGCGATGTTTTCGCGCACGCGCGCGAGCCGCGCGCCGTCGGTGTCGAGCGCGACGATCTCGACGTCCGCGAGCTCGGCCAGGTGCGTCGTCTTCCCGCCCGGCGCGGCGCAGGCGTCGAGCACGCGCATCCCGCCTTCGGGCCGCAGGAGCGGTGCCGCGAGCTGCGCGCCGAGGTCCTGCACGGAGAATGCGCCTTCGGCGAAGCCGGGAAGCTCCGCCACCGGTCGCGGCGATGCGACGACGAGCCCTGCGCTACCCGCAGGCGTGGCTTCGATCCCGGCAGCCGCGAACCGCGCGACGAGCTCGTCGCGCGCGCCCACGCGCACGTTCGCACGGAGCGCGAGGGGCGGCCGCTCGTTCCCTGCCGCGAGTATCGCTTCCCAGTCGTCCGGATGATCGCGGCGCACGAGATCGATCCACCAGCGCGGGTGCGACCAGCGCGCGACCGGATCGGCACGCACGGCGGCGTCGAGCGCCTCGCGCTCGCGCAGGTAGCGGCGCAGCAGCGCGTTCACGAGCGCCTTCGCGGCGGGTCGCGCGAGCGCCGCCGCCGCGTCGACGGCGTAATCGACGACGGCGAACGGCGGCGCGCGCGTGTGTCCGATCTGGTAGAGCGCGACGCCGACGAGGCACCGCAGGATCGGATCCGTGAACGGTCGGTTCGCGAGCCGGCGCACGAGTGCGTCGAGCGTTCCCCAGTGCCGCAGCGTTCCGTACGCGAGCTCGTGGACGAGCGCTGCGCGGCGGCCGGCGCCGGTCACGCCGTCGACCGGCGTCGCGGCGAGCGCCGCGCCGAGGGATCGCCCGTCGAGCACCGCGCGCACGACGTGCGCCGCCACCTTCTGCGCTTCCTGCACCGAAGAGTCGCTCAGCTCGCGAAGGCTTCGCCCGTCGCGACGCCTCGCCCGGCGACGAACGCGGCCGCGCTCATCGCGCGTCCGCCCGCGGGCTGCAGCTCCGCAATCCGCAGCGCGCCTTCGCCGCACGCGACGACGATGCCTGCGGGCCCGGCGGCAACGACCGTCCCCGGCCGCGCACGCGCTCCCGGCGCAGCCACGGCGTCCGCCCGCCGCACCCGGATCGAGCGGCCTCCGAGGGTCGCCGTCGCGCCCGGGAGGGGGGCGAAGGCGCGAACGCGCCGCGCGATGTCCGCGGAGCCCGCGGTCCAGTCGATCGCCGCTTCGGCTCTTGCGAGCTTCGGCGCGTACGTCGCGCCGGCTTCCGACTGGGGCGTCGCGCGAAGCGTGCCGGCCTCGCGGAGGCGCGCGAGCGCGGCGACGATCGCCTCGGCGCCAGCGCCGGCTAGGCGCGAAGTCAGCGTCGCCCCGGTGTCGTCGTCCGCGATCGGGACGCGAATCTGCTCGATGACGGGTCCCGTGTCGATTCCCGCGTCCATCTGCATGAGCGAGATTCCGGTCTCGCGGTCGCCGGCCAGGATCGCGCGCTCGACCGGCGCCGCGCCGCGCCACCGCGGCAGGAGCGAGGCGTGAATGTTGACGCAGCCATGGCGCGGCCACGCGAGCACCTCGGGCGGCAGGATGAGACCGTAGGCCGCCACCACGAGCACGTCGAGCGGATGGGCGACGATCGGGGCGCGCGCCTCGGGAGTCCTGAGCGTCGGCGGCGTGAGCACGGCGAGACCGCGCGCCTCGGCGAGCGCCTTCACCGGCGACGGCAGCACCCGCAAGCCGCGCCCCTGCGGGCGATCGGGCCGCGTGAGCACGAGCGGAAGGTCGAAGCCCGCGTCGGCGATCCCGGCGAGCGCCGTGGCCGCGAACGCGGGCGTCCCCGCAAAGCCGACGCGCATCGCGGCCGATCGCCTAGCCGGCGAGGCGCTGCTTCTTCCGCGCCCGCGCGGTCAGCCGCACGCGCTTCAACGGCGAGAGATGATCGACGAATACCTTGCCCACGAGATGGTCCATCTCGTGCTGGATGCACACGGCGAGGAGTCCGTCGGCGTCGAGCTCGAAGGGCTCGCCGTTCTCGTCGAGCGCACGAACCCGGACGGATGCGGCGCGCGTCACCTTGTCGTAGTAGCCGGGAACGGACAGGCAGCCCTCTTCGTTCTCGGCTTCGCCTTCCGCCGCCAGGAGCTCGGGGTTGATGAACACGCGAAGCTCGTCCCGCGCCTCCGACACGTCCATCACGATGACACGCTTGTGCACGTCGACCTGGGTCGCGGCGAGGCCGATGCCCGGCGCCGCGTACATGGTCTCGGCCATGTCCCGGACGAGCTTGCGGATGTCCGGGGTGACCGCGGCCACCGGCGCCGCCACCTTGCGCAGACGGGGGTCCGGAAACTCGAGGATCGGCAGGAGGGCCATGGCAGCGTCAAAACGGGGCCGGTCGGTGAGCCAATGTTGCAACACCGGGGCCGTCCTTGGGGGTCGGCCGTCGGGCCGACTTGCAAAATGCAGACTCGGGATGCAGAATCCGTCCTAAGCCCTTATTTTGCGGCGCTTTAGGACGATAGCAAGCCCCGCCCCTTCCGGAAGAGGCTTTATGCGTCAGAAGTTTAGCACACCGCAATCCACGCTCGCGGCACTCGCCGCGATGATCGTTCTCGGCTCCGGCCCGGCGCTGGCCGACGACCTCGTCGTCAAGGATCAGGCCTCCGACCGCTACACCGTCCAGAAGGGTGACACCCTCTGGGGCATCGCGGGCCGCTATCTCAAGGATCCCTGGCGCTGGCCGGAGATCTGGCGGCTCAACCGCGACCAGATCCGCAATCCGCATTGGATCTACCCCGGCGACGTCATCGTGCTGGACAAGGCCGCGGACGGCCAGTGGCGGCTGTCGGTCGCCGAGACGAAGCGCCTGTCGCCCTCGGTCCGGGTCACGCCCATCGACACCGAGGCGATCCCGTCGGTTCCCCCCGGCGACATCGAGCCGTACCTGACCTGGCCGCTCGTCACCGGCGAGGAAGGGCTCGCCAACGCCGCGGAGATCGTCGCGGGGCGTGGCGGCGAGCGTGTCATCCGGGGCGACGGGGACATCGTCTACGCCACGGGCATCGACCCCAAGGGCGGAAACCTCTGGCGCCTCTACCGCGCTGGCCCCGCGTATACCTCTCCGGCGACCGGGGAGGTTCTCGGCTACGAGCAGCAGTTCCTGGGCACCGCCCGCGTCGAGCGCTTCGACACGGTGTCGACGCTGCGGATCCTGATGGCGCGCGAGGAGATCCAGATCGGCGACCGGCTCCTGCCGGCACCGCCCGAGCAGGTCGTCAACTATGCGCCGCATCCGCCGGACCGCCCGGTCAATGGGCAGATCCTGCGCCTCAACCGCGACGCGGCCGAGGCCGGGCGTGGGTGGGTCGTCACGATCGACAAGGGCAAGGCCGACGGCCTCGACGTCGGCACGGTGCTCGCGATCTACCAGGTCGTCGCGCCGATCCCCGATCCGCGCCCGAATCTCTCGCCCTGGCTCATTTGGCGGTGGTGGCAGCCGACGATCTTCTACCAGGAAGAGCAGTTCGTGCAGGTCCCCGACGAGCGCATCGGCCTCGCCTTCGTCTTCCGCGTCTTCGACCGGGTGTCCTACGCGCTCGTGCTCAACACGTCGGATCCGGTCGAAGCCGGGGACTACGTCCGGAAGCCGTAGCAGCCGCTCGCCTCGCCGCGGGGCGAGGACTCCCCGATGAAGGTGGACGCGCGCGCCCTGGCCTGGGTCAGGCTCCAGGTGAGCGGGGTCGGCCCGCGTCCGCAAGCCGACCTCCTGCGCGCGTTCGGGAGCCCCGAGGCCGTGATCGCGGCGACGCCGGCGCAACGGCGGAAGGTCGTCGGCGCCGCCGCCTCTCCGCTCGACGCCGGGCCCGACGCGTCGCGGCTCGATGCCGCGCTCGCGTGGCTCGGCGACGACGCGCACGGCATCGTGGCGCTCGACGATGCCGACTACCCGGGGAGCCTCCTCGAGATCGCCGACCCGCCACCGACGCTGTACTGGATGGGCCGGCGCGAGCTGCTCGGCCGGCCCGCGCTCGCGATCGTCGGAAGCCGCAACGCCACGCCGCAGGGCATGGCCGACGCGCGCGCGTTCGCGCACGCCCTGGCCGACGCCGGGCTCACGATCGTGAGCGGGCTCGCGCTCGGCATCGACGCCGCCGCGCATCGCGGCGCGCTCGAAGGCGAGGCGAGCAGCATCGCCGTCACCGGCACGGGCCTCGATCGCGTGTATCCGGCGCAGAACCGCGCGCTCGCGCACGACCTCGCGCAGCGCGGCCTGGTCGTCTCCGAGTTCGCGCCGGGCACGCCGCCGCTGCCGCAGAACTTTCCGCGTCGCAATCGCATCGTCAGCGGTCTCGCGCGCGGCGTGCTCGTGATCGAGGCGACCGCGTCGTCGGGATCGCTCATCACCGCCCGCTTCGCAGCCGAACAGGGGCGCGAAGTCTTCGCGGTGCCGGGCTCGATCCACTCGCCGTTCTCCAAGGGCTGCCACCGCCTGCTGCGCGAAGGCGCGAAGCTCGTCGAGACCGCGGAGGACGTGCTCTCCGAGCTGCGGCTGCCGGCGCGCGCGGCGCCCCGCGCGGCGATCGCCGCGACGAACGACGACGAGCTCACCGCCGACGAGCGCGCGGTGATCGCCGCGCTGGGCCACGCGCCGTCCAGCGTGGACGCGCTCGTCGCGCGCAGCGGGCTCGCCGCGGAGGCGGTCGCGGCGGCGCTCGTCGCGCTCGAGCTCGCAGGTCGCGCGTCGCCGTTGCCCGGCGGGCTCTGGCAGCCGCGCGCGTGAGGGGTTTCGCGTCGCGCCCCTCGCGCGCGGGCGAGCGCGCCTGCGCGCGCGTGCGCGGCGAGCCCGCTCGATCGGACGGTTCCTTGCTCTGGCCGCGGCGACTTCGGTACTATCTGCGGCTCTTCGCGCCCGGCCCCCCATGTCGAAAACGCTGATCATCGCCGAGAAGCCGTCCGTCGCCGCCGACATCGCGCGCGCGCTGGGCGGCTTCACGCGTCACGGCGACTACTTCGAGAGCGAACGCTACCTGCTCTCGTCCGCGGTCGGGCACCTGCTCGAGATCGGCATGCCCGAAGACGAGGAGGTGAAGCGCGGCAAGTGGACGTTCGCGCACCTGCCGGCGATCCCGTCGAAGTTCGCGCTCAATCCGATCGAGAAGAACGCGAGCCGCCTCAACGTGCTGCTCAAGCTGCTCCGGCGCAAGGACGTGACGAAGCTCGTGAACGCCTGCGACGCGGGGCGGGAGGGCGAGCTCATCTTCCGCAACATCGTCCAGTACGCGAAGTCGACGAAGCCGCTCGAGCGGCTGTGGCTCCAGTCGATGACGCCCGCCGCGATCCGCGACGCGTTCGGCGCGCTCCGGACCGACGCCGCGATGCGGCCGCTCGCGGACGCCGCGGCCTGCCGGTCGGAATCGGACTGGCTCGTCGGCATCAACGGCACGCGCGCGATGACGGCGTTCAACTCCAAGTCGGGCGGCTTCCACCTGACGACCGTCGGCCGCGTGCAGACGCCGACGCTCGCGATCCTCACCGAGCGCGAGGCGAAGATCCGCGCGTTCGTGCCGCGCAAGTACTGGGAGGTGGTCGGCACGTTCCGCGCGAGCGGCGGCGTTTACTCGGGCCGCTGGTTCGACGAGAAGTGGCGGAAGAAGGACGAGGATCCCGACGCGCGCGCCGAGCGCCTGTGGGACGAGGCGCGCGCGCAGGCGCTGGTCGCGAAGTGCACGGGGCAGCCCGGGGTGGTCACCGAGGAGTCGAAGCCGTCGACGCAGGGCGCGCCGCTCCTCTACGACCTGACGAGCCTCCAGCGCGAGGCGAACGGCCGCTTCGGGCTGTCGGCGCGCACGACGCTCTCGCTCGCGCAGTCGCTCTACGAGAAGCACAAGGCGCTCACGTATCCGCGCACCGATTCGCGCGCGCTGCCGGAGGACTACCTCGGCACCGTCAAGGCGACGATGGAGGCGCTCGCCGACGTCCCGGCGTACGGCGCGTTCGCGGCGCAGGTGCTGAAGCAGAAGTGGGTGCAGCCCAGCAAGCGCATCTTCGACAACGCGAAGGTTTCCGACCACTTCGCGATCATCCCGACGCTGCAGCGGCCGAAGCACCTGAACGAGCTCGAGGCGAAGCTCTACGACTTCGTCGTCAAGCGGTTCCTGGCCGCGTTCTTTCCGCCGGCCGAGTTCCTCGTGACGACCCGCATCACGCGCGTCGCGAACGAGCCCTTCAAGTCCGAAGGCAAGGTGCTCGTGAACCCGGGCTGGCTCGCCGTCTACGGGAAGGAGGCGCAGGGCGAGGAGGGCACGCTCGCGCCGGTCAAGTCCGGCGAGAAGGTCGCGACCGACAAGGTCGAGGCGGTGCCGGGGACGACGCGTCCGCCGCCGCGCCTCACCGAGGCGACGCTCCTCTCCGCGATGGAGGGCGCGGGCAAGCTGATCGACGACGAGGAGCTGCGCGAGGCCATGCGCGAGAAGGGGCTCGGGACGCCCGCCACGCGCGCGCAGATCATCGAGGGACTGATCGCCGAGAAGTACGTCCTGCGCGAAGGCAAGGAGCTCGTGCCGACGGCCAAGGCCTTCCAGCTGATGACGCTGCTCCACGGCCTCGACGTGAAGGAGCTCTTCTCGCCCGAGCTCACCGCGGAGTGGGAGCAGAAGCTCGCGCAGATGGAGCGCGGGCGGCTTGCGCGCGCGGCGTTCATGCGCGAGATCGTCGCGATGACGAAGCACATCGTCGGGCAGGCGAAGGCGCACGAGAACGACACGATCGACGTCGACTTTGGGACGCTCGCCGCGCGCTGCCCGAAGTGCGGCGGCGAGGTCCACGAGAAGTACAAGAAGTTCCAGTGCCAGCGCTGCGACTTCGGCTTCTGGAAGATCATGGGGGGCCGGCAGCTCGAGCTCGCCGAGGCCGACACGCTGCTGCGCGAGAAGCGGGTGGGCCCGCTCGAGGGATTCCGCAGCCGGCTCGGGCGGCCGTTCACCGCGGCGTTGAAGCTGACCGAAGCGAACGAGGTCGTCTTCGATTTCGGCGACGGCGCGGGCGACGACGACGGCGCGGCCCCCGACTTCAGCGGCCAGGAGCCGCTCGGCGCGTGCCCGAAGTGCGGCAAGCGTGTATTCGAACTGCCGCAGGCCTACGCCTGCGAGGACGCGGTCGGCCCCGACAAGCGCTGCGAGTTCCGCTCCGGCCGCGTGATCCTGCAGCGCCCCGTCGAGCGCGCGCAGATGCAGAAGCTGCTCGCGACGGGCAAGACCGACCTCCTGCAGTTCGTCTCGGCGCGGACCCGCCGGCCGTTCTCGGCGTTCCTCGTTCGCCAGCCCGACGGCAAGATCGGCTTCGAGTTCGAGGCGCGCGATCCGGCGAAGGAGGGCGCACGCCGCGGCGCGCGCGGCGCGCCGACGCCGTTGCGCGTGCTGGGCAAGCACCCCCGGGACGGGCAGCCCGTCGAGCTCTTCGCCGGACGCTACGGTCCGTACGTCAAGCACGGCGAGGTGAACGCGACGGTGCGCGACCGCGTCGACGCGCTGACGCTCGAAGACGCGCTCGCGCTCCTGGCCGAGAAATCTGGGCGCGATGCGCCCGCGGCCAAGGCGCGGGCGCCGCGCAAGCCCCCGGCACCCGAGGCGGCCGAGCCGACGCGCCGCTACGCGCCGGTCGTCCGGACGGGCCGCTCGAAGCCGGCGCCAGCGAAGCCCAAGCCTGCGCCGAAGGCCGGAGCGCAGACGACGGCGCGCGCGAAGCCCAAGAGCGCCGGGCGCACGCCCGCCGCGGCCAAGGGCCGCGTGCGCGCGAAGGCGGCGAAGAAGCGCTAGGCGATCAGCTTTCGCCCCGCGCGGGCGCGACGCCGAACTTGATGCCCTGCGCGAGCGGCAATTCGCGGCTCGCGTTCACCGTGTTGGTCTGGCGCCGCATGTACGCCTTCCACGCGTCGCTGCCCGCCTCGCGTCCGCCGCCCGTTTCCTTCTCGCCGCCGAAGGCTCCGCCGATCTCGGCGCCCGAGGTGCCGAGATTCACGTTGGCGATCCCGCAGTCGCTGCCGGTCGCCGCGAGGAACGCCTCGGCGGCGCGCAGGTTCTGCGTGAAGATCGCCGACGAGAGCCCCTGCGGCACGCCGTTGTTCTGCGCGATCGCCTCTGCCAGCGTGTCGTGCGGGATCACGTAGAGAATGGGCGCGAACGTCTCCCGCTGCACGACCGGCCAGTCGTTGCGCGCGTCGACGACGATCGTGGGCTCGACGAAGTGGCCGGGGCCCTCGCGCACGCGCCCGCCGCAGACGATGTGCCCGCCGGCCGCGACCGCCTCCTCGAGCGCGCGCCGGTAACCGTCGACCGCGGCGGCGTCGATCAGCGGGCCCATCAGCGTCCGCGGATCGAGGGGGTCGCCGATCGCGACCTGCGCGTAGGCGTAGGCGAGCCGCGCCGTCACCTCCGCCGCACGCGTGCGGTGCACGAGCAGGCGCCGCGTGGTGGTGCAGCGCTGGCCCGCGGTGCCGACGGCGCCGAACACGACCGACGGCACGACGAGGTCGAGATCGGCGTCCTCGGCGACGACGACCGCATTGTTGCCCGCGCATTCGAGCAGGCACTTGCCGAAGCGCGCCGCGACGGTCGTCGCGATCTCGCGCCCGACGGCGGAGGAGCCGGTGAACGAGACGAGCGCGACGCGCCGATCCGCGGCGAGCGCGCGGGTCTCGGCGTTGCCGCAGACCGCGAGCTGGAAGATCGGCGGCAGGTCCAGCTCGGTCGTCACGCGGTTCGCAAGGTGCGTCACCGCGATCGCCGTCAGCGGCGTCTTCGGCGACGGCTTCCACACCGTCGCGTTGCCGCAGACCGCCGCGAGCATCGCGTTCCACGACCAGACCGCGACGGGAAAGTTGAACGCGGTGATCACGCCGACGACGCCGAGCGGATGCCACTGCTCCATCATCCGGTGCTGCGGCCGCTCGGAGGCGATCGTCCGCCCGTAGAGCATCCGCGACTGCCCGACCGCGAAATCGGCGATGTCGATCATCTCCTGGACCTCGCCGTCGCCCTCGGCCTTGATCTTGCCGTTCTCGAGCGCGACGAGCGTGCCGAGCGCGTCCTTGTGCTCGCGCAGGAGCGCGCCGAACGCGCGCACGGCGTCGCCGCGCCTGGGCGCAGGGACCTCGCGCCAGCGCTTCGCGGCCGCGACGGCGGCGTCGAGGACGGCGTCGAGGTCTGCCGCATCGGCGAGCCGCACGCGCGCGAGCGGCGTTCCGGTCGCCGGATTCTCGGAGACGATCGACGCCCCCCCGCCGCGCCACAGATTCGGGCCGAGACAGGCGCCGGGGTTGTCCGCGGCGATGCCGAGGCGCGCGAGCAGCGGAGCCATAGCGGATTTCGAGGTCTCGTTCATCGGGGGGAATGCCGGCGCTCGATCACCGGCAGGTCGTTCCGTAAGGTGAGAAGAGCTGGCGCGTGATCGCTTTCGACTGCTTGACCTCCGGTCGGCCCGGGA
>DASQBO010000439.1:0-3210 GCA_035635175.1 Casimicrobiaceae bacterium
TACGTCGGCGACCTGATCGCGTGGGGTGCGATCGGCGCGCGGACGACGGAGAGCCAGGTGCACCGCGAGCTCGCCTCGGGGTCGTCGGCGCCGATCGGCTTCAAGAACGGCACCGACGGCAACGTGCGGATCGCCTGCGACGCGATCCAGGCGGCGTCGCGTCCGCACCATTTCCTCGGCGTGCACAAGTCGGGCCAGGTCGCGATGGTCCGCACCCGCGGCAATCCCGATTGCCACATCATCCTGCGCGGGGGCGCCACGCCGAACTACGACGAGGCGAGCGTCGCCGCGGCGTGCGACGCGCTCGAGCGCGCGGGACTGCCGCCCTCGCTCATGGTGGACTGCTCGCACGCGAACTGCGGCCGGCAGCACGAGCGGCAGCTCGCGGTCGCCGCGGAGGTCGCGCGGCAGGTGGCAGCGGGAAGCCGCCGCGTGTTCGGCGTCATGATCGAAAGCCACCTCGAGCCCGGCGCGCAGAAGTTCACGCCTGGGCGCGACGATCCGGCGAAGCTCGCCTACGGCGTCAGCATCACCGATCCCTGTCTCGGATGGCCGCAGACGGTCGAGGTCCTCGCCATGCTGAGCGAGGCGGCGCGGCGCCGGCGTGCGTGACGGCGCGAGCCTTTCACTCCAACTCTCCTCCGGCACAGGGAAAGGGAGGAAAGCCCGGCGTCAAGCTGTGACCGGCGCGCGATCGCGGTCAGAACACGACCTTCAGCACCTGGTCGAGCAGCTGCTCGACGGAGACCATCGTGAGCAGCAGGGGCGTGACCGGTAGCAGCGTCATGATGGCCAGCTCGGCGACCGTTTCCTTCGTCACCGGCACGATGCGCATTCCGCGCACCACCTCGAAGGCGTTCCCGAGATCGGCGAGCGACTGGACGTCGGCGCTTCCCACGAGCGGCTCCGCAGGCGGCTCCGTGCCGTGCAGCCACTTGCGATCGAACTCCGTCACGTAGCGCTTGGCGAGCTTTCCGTACTCGCGCAGCCCCTCCCGCTTCGCGCGCATGAGCGATGGGATGAATACGGAGAGCGGCAGCACGACGACCAGGACCGCGAGGATGACCATCCCCGCGATTTCCAGCTTGAAGTCGGCGAGCGAGGCGCCGTCGAAGAAGATCCGGTTGGCGAGCGTCCCCGAGAGCAGCGCGCCCTGCGCGAGCAGGAGCGGGGCGAACGCGTGGACGATGCGGGTCAGGAATCCTAGGCCCCCGGTGCGGTCCGGATGCAGCGGCGCAAGCGCGAGCGGCAACCGCGAGACGTCCCACAGGAACCGCGCCCATACGAACAGTCGGAAGTACCACCGCAGGAAGATGAACTGGAACAGCGGGAGGCTGACGTAGAAATACCACCAGCCGGCAAGCCGCGGCCTCGGATGCCCGCCCTCGGGCAGCGCGTACCACGTCGGGGCTTCCAGCGCGAAGTAGTGCTGCCACACCACGAAGATGCCCACGACGTAGACGAACCCGATCAGCAGCAGTTCCGCAACGACCGAGTTGCGCAGCCGCAGCGCGCGTTCGATCGCGGCGTCGAAACGGCCGCGCAGCGCGTCCGGGACGAGCCCGAGCGTCGTGAACTGGCCGACGACGACGCGCATCCGCTGATGCACGACGAGCTCGGCGGCGATGAGCAGCGGCAGCGCGACGAGGAATCGCACGTGCGCGTCGACGTCGTGCAGGAACGGCACCTTGACGTCGCCGCCCAGTGCGGTGCCGTCCACGGCGGCGAGGACGAGCAGCGGAAGCCACAGGAACAGCGAAATCGCGACGATGCGCCGGCGAGCGAGCTCGAGCGCCCCCCCGCTCAGATGCGCGCGCCGCAACAGCTGGAACAGCGGCCCCCCGAGGACGAGCGAAAAGTCGTCCGCCGGCCGCGAGCCTGTCGCGGCCTTGGACGACGTGAACCCTTCGAGCGGCATCCTGCGCTTCTGGCCCGGCTTCGTCAGAGCCGTCGCAGCGGGCCGGCCGGGCCGAAGTCGCGACGGCTCCGTCGGTCGCGCGCTCAGCCTCCGAACATGATCCGAGCGAGGAAGAGGCCGGTGGTCACCGCACCCGCGGTCGCCACCAGGCCCGGGATCATGAACGAGTGGTTGAGCACGTACTTGCCGATCTTCGTCGTCCCCGAGAGGTCGAAGTTGATCGCCGCGATCAGCGAGCCATAGGTCGGGATGAAGAAGTAGCCGTTGACCGACGGGAACATCGCGATCAGGAACTGCGGCGGGATGCCGAGCGCCATGCCGAGCGGCATCAGCGCACGGGTCGTCGCGGCCTGGCTGTAGAGCAGCACCGAGGCGAAGAACAGCCCGAACGCGAACGTCCACGGCGCCTGCTCGGCCCACTTGCCGATCGCCGGCACGATCACGTCCTTGTTGGCCGCGATGAAGCTGTCGCCGAGCCACGCGAGGCCGAAGATGCCGATGACCGCGACCACGCCGGCCCGCAGCGTCGGGGTCTTCGGGACCTCGTCGACGTTGACCTTGGTCACCAACAGCATCGCTGCCGCCACCGACATCATCACGATCTCGATCACGATCGGCATCGCGAGCGCGCTCTTCGCGCCCGGCAGGGTCCGCAGCGCCGGGAAGAATCCGAACAGCACGACCAGCGCGACGCCGGCGAGAAAGATGAACGCCGACGCCTTGGCGGCGGCCTTGAGCGGCGGGCGCGCTTCGGGCGGCTTCGGCGCCGGGACCTCGCCGGCGGCGAGCCGGCGCTGGTACTCGGGATCGTCCTTCAGGTCCTTGCCGATGAACATCGACACGATGGCGGCCGCGAGCACGCCGACGAGCGTCGCGGGGACGCACACCATCAGGATCTGCGGCAGGCCCCAGTCGGTCAGCCCCTTCTCCGTGAACAGCCCGATCATCGCCGCGGTCGCGGCCGCGACGGGGCTCGCGGTGATCGCCTGCTGCGACGCGATCGTCGCCACCGCCATCGGCCGCTCGGGCCGGATGCCGCTTTGGTGCGCGGTCTCGTAGATCACCGGCAGGAGCGGGTAGACGATGTGCCCGGTGCCGGCGACGAAGGTGAAGCTCCACGTCGTCAGCGGCGCGACGATCGTCACGTACTTCGGATTCGCGCGGATGATGCGCTCCGCGATCCGCACCAGGAAGTCGATGCCGCCCGCCGCGTCCATCACCGACGCGGCCATGATCACCGCGAGGATGATGAGCATCACGTCGATCGGCGGCGACGTCGGGTTGATGCCGAA
>DASQBO010000440.1:0-4761 GCA_035635175.1 Casimicrobiaceae bacterium
CGTCGCCCTTGAGGATGATCCGGCGCCGCCGGCGCTCCACCTTCGGGTCCGGGATCGGGACGGCGGACAGCAGCGCGACCGAGTACGGGTGGAGCGGCCGGCTGTTGAGCTCGCGCGACGGCGCCGACTCCACGATCCGCCCGAGGTACATCACCGCGATCCGGTGACTGATGTGCTCGACCACCGCGAGGTCGTGCGCCACGAACAGGATCGCGAGGCCGAGGTCGCGCTGGAGCTCGGCGAGCAGGTTCAGCACCTGTGCCTGCACCGACACGTCGAGCGCGGACGTCGGCTCGTCGCAGACCAGGAACCGCGGGCGCGTCGAGAGCGCCCGGGCGATCGAGATCCGCTGCCGCTGGCCGCCCGAGAATTGATGCGGATACTTGGTCCGGTCCGCCGGCGCGAGGCCCACCTGCGCGAGGAGCGCCGCGACCCGATCCGCGACCTCCGCGCGCGGGACGTCGGACTCGCGGGCGCGGATCGGCTCCGCGACGATGTCCTCGACGCGCCAGCGCGGATTGAGGCTCGCGTAGGGATCCTGGAAGATCATCTGCATGCCGCGCCGGGCCGCGCGTTGCGCCGCCGCCCCCGCCACTGCAGCGCCCTCGCCCGCAAGGACCGTGCCGTCGAAGGCGATCGTGCCGCGGGTCGGCGCGTGGAGACCCACGATCAGCCGCGCGACGGTGGATTTGCCGCAACCCGATTCGCCCACGAGCCCCAGCGTCTCGCCCTTGGCAACGGTCAGGGTCACCCCGTCCACGGCGGTCAGGAGCGTCCGTGCGCGCCGCTCCATGACGCGGTCGAGCCACGGCGGCGAGACGTCGAACGTCTTGGCGACGTCGGTGAGCGCGAGCAGCGTGTCCGCCATCGCCAGGGCGTCCTAGTGGCGGCGCTGCGGATGCCAGCACGCGGCATGCGTGGCTCCCACCTGCGCCAAGGCGGGCAGCCGACTTTGGCACTCCGTCGTCGCGTGGGCGCAACGCGGGTGGAACGCGCAGCCGCCAGGGACGGCGTCGAGGCGCGGCATCGCGCCGTCGATCTGCGCGAGCCGCGCGCGCTCCTCGACGATCGACGGAATCGAGCCCATGAGCCCGATCGTGTACGGATGCGCCGGCCGGTGGATCACCTCGGCCACGGGCCCGATCTCGACGATGCGGCCGGCGTACATCACCGCGACGCGATCGGCTGTCTCGGCGATGACGCCCATGTCGTGGGTGACGAGCATCACGGCCGTGCCGTGCTCGCGGCACAGGCGCTTGAGCAGCTGGATGATCTGCGCCTGGATCGACACGTCGAGCGCGGTCGTCGGCTCGTCGGCGATGATGAGCCGCGGCTTCGCCGCGAGGGCGAGCGCGATGACGACCCGCTGGCGCATTCCCCCGGAGAACTGGTGCGGATAGTGGTCGAACCGCCGCGCTGCCGCCTGGATGCCGACCTCCTCGAGCAGCGCGATCGCTTGCGCGCGCGCCTGCGCGCTCGTGACCGGCAGGTGCGTGCGGATCGTCTCGACGAGCTGGCGGCCGATCGTGTAGAGGGGGTTCAGCGACGTCAGCGGGTCCTGGAAGACGGCGCCGATCTCGCGTCCGCGGATCCGCCGCATCGCCTCCTCCGGCAGGTTGTCGATCCTGCGTCCGCCGAGGCGGATCGCGCCGCCGGCGATGCGGCCCGGCGGATCGATGAGACCAATCACGGCCGATCCGGTCACCGACTTGCCCGCGCCGGACTCGCCGACGACGCCGAGCACCTCGCCGGGCGCGATGGCGAACGAGATACCGTTGACCGCGTGGAGCGTGCCATGGCGCGTCGGAAATTCGACGCACAGCCCGTCGACCGCGAGCAGGGGCTCGGTCGCGTCGTTCATCTAGCGCTGCCTAGCGCAGCTTCGGGTTGAGCGCATCGCGCAGCCAGTCGCCGAGGAGGTTGATCGACAGCACCATGATCACGAGCGCCGCGCCGGGAAACACGGTGATCCACCACTCGCCCGAAAACAGGAAGTCGTTGCCAACCCGGATCAGCGTCCCGAGCGACGGATGCGTCGGGGGGACGCCCACCCCGAGGAACGACAGCGTCGCCTCGGTCACGATGGCGGTCGCGATGTTGATCGTCGCGAGCACCAGGACCGGGCCGAGCACGTTGGGCAGCAGATGCCGGCGCATGATGCCGAGCGGGGGGATGCCGATCACGCGCGCGGCCTGCACGTACTCGCGGTTCTTCTCCACCATCGTCGAGCCGCGAACCGTGCGCGCATACTGCACCCAGTTGGCGGCGGCGATCGCGAAGACGAGAACGCCCAGTGCCACGCTCGAATGCGCATCGCGCGGCAGCATGGCGCGGGCGACGCCGTCGATCAGGAGAGCGATCAGGATTGCCGGAAACGACAGCTGCACGTCGGCGACGCGCATGATGAGCGCATCGAGCTTGCCGCCCGCGTAGCCGGCGAGCAGGCCCAAGGCCACGCCGGCCACGACGGCGAGCGCGACGGAGAGGAGCCCGACCACCAGCGAGATCCGGGCGCCGAACATGATCGCGGAGAGCACGTCGCGCCCCTGGTCGTCGGTTCCGAGCAGGTAGCCTGCCTTGGCGCCTGCGAGCCACGCCGGCGGCGCGAGTGAATCGCCGAGATTCAGGGTCTTCAGGTCGAACGGGTTGTACGGCGCGACCCACGGCGCGAAGACCGCCGCGAAGAGGCAGAGGCCGAGGACGAGCGCGGAAGCGATCGCCACCGGGCTGTGGCGGAAGCTCCACGCCACGTCGCCTCCCCACGCAGCCGCCAGACGCTCGCCGAGAGTGGTGCGCGCGGCGAGATCCCGCGACGGGAGCGAATCGTTCATCGCCGGGAAGCCAGGCGCACGAGCACCGTCGTCGCCGCCGTCCGCGCCTGCGCGACGACCTGCGCCTTCCAGTCGTCGGTCTCGGCATAGAAGGCCTCGCGCATCTGCCGCCGGATCGAGGCGCGCAACGAGGCGGGGGCGTCGGGGTGATTGTGCAGCCAGTGGTCGGCGCGAAGCGCCTCGAAGGTCTCGCGCAGCGGGAGCGTCCCGTACTCGAGCGCGATCGACGCGTACGGCACGCCCGGGCACTCCTCGGCGATCGCGCCGCCGTTGATGCCCACGAGAGGCGCCGAGCTCGAGGTGCCGTCGAGGAACGACGTGACGTCCGCGCCCCACCACCCGCGCGTGCGCGCAACGTCCGCGGCGACGGCGCGACCGTTGTAGATCTTCTCGCCGTGCCCGCGCGGGCCGAGCCCCGTGTGGAAGTCGATGCCGGCGAGGCGCTCGCGCGCGGCCGCGTGCTGGCGCAGCACCGCCCGGAGCGTCCGGTTGCTCCAGGTCGGCCGCGCCCCGCCGAAGAAGAGTCCGTCGGAGTATTCATACTGTCCGCCGGACACGGCCGCCTGGAACGCCCGCTCCCCGTGTGCGGCGATCCACGCCCCGAGGCGCGCCTCGTGCGCCGCCGGCGGAGGCCACGACTCCGGAAGCAGCAGCGGGTGGATCTCGGCATAGGCGGCGTTGGGCGGTGCCGGTGCGGCGAAATCGCGGAAGTTGCGGTTAAGGTCGACGTTGTCCTCGTTGACGCGGCGGCCGAACGAGAAGCCGTGCGGATTGAGCGCGTGCACGAAGAGCACGGCGGCCCCGGCCGCGTCGACCGCGCGCAGGAAATCGTCGTCCTCGAGCAGGGCGATCTGGCACGCCGAGCCGCAATACCCCTCGATGCCGTGCGTCGCAGACCACAGCATCAGGAGACGCTGCGCCGCCGGGTCGCCGGCGAGCGCGACGTCCATGGCCAGCGGCTCGCCGTCGACGCCGCGAAGCTCGGGCAGGAGGTGCGACTCGAGCGGCAGCCCGCGCACCCGGACCGCCGCGACGAAGCGCTCGCGCGCCTCCGCATAGGTCTTCGCGAAGCAGGCGGCCGAGTCCATCCGGAAACCGCGGCCCGTCACGCCGCAGCGAGCGGCATCGCCTGCTCCGCGAGCGCGGCGAGATAGCCGGCGCCGAGCGGAATCACGTCGTCGTTGAAATCGTACGTGCTGTTGTGCAGGAAACAGCCGCCTTCGGCCCCGCCCTGCCCCAGCCGCGCGAAGGCGCCGGGTTTCGCCTGCAGCATGAAGGAAAAATCCTCGGAGCCCATCGACGGGTCCAGGTTGCGCACGACGTTGTCGCGCCCGACCAGCGCCTCGGCGACGTCGGCGGCGAACATCGCCTCGCGCTCGTGATTGATGGTCGCGGGATAAACGCGCTCGTAGCGGAGCGTCGCGCGCGCGCCGAAGGCCGCCGCGATCGCCGGCACGAGCTCCGACAGCCGGCGCTCGATCAGGTCCTGCGTCCCGGGCCGGAACGTGCGAACCGTGCCGACGAGCTTGGCGTGCGACGGGATGACGCTCATCGCCCCGGGATTGCCCGCCTGCATCGCGCAGAGGCTCACGACCGCGGTGTCGATCGGACTCACGTTGCGACTCACGACGGATTGCGCCGCCGTGATGATGTGGCCCGCGACCAGCACCGGATCCACCGCCGCGTGCGGATGCGCGCCGTGGCCGCCCTTGCCGTCGATCGTGATCTCGATGCGGTCGGCGGCGGCCATCGCGGGGCCGGGCGTGATGCCGATGCGCCCGGGCGGCAGCCCGGGCCAGTTGTGGAGAGCGAACACCTGCTCCGCGGGAAACCGCTCGAAGAGCCCGTCCTCGATCATCGCCTTCGCGCCCGCGTAGCCCTCCTCCCCCGGCTGGAAGATCAGGTAGGCGATACCGTCGAAATTGCGCGT
>DASQBO010000441.1:0-4702 GCA_035635175.1 Casimicrobiaceae bacterium
ACGCGAAGAATTCCCGGTACCAGAGGCGGGAATTCTGCGGCTTCAGGATCCAGTGGTTCTCGTCGGGAAACCAAAGGAGGCGTGCCGGCACTTTCTTCGCCTTGAGCGTGTCGTAGTACTGCAGCGCCTGCGTGGCGGGAACGCGGAAGTCCTGCTCGCCGTGGATCACGAGCGTCGGTGTGCGCGCGCGCTTCACGTAATGGTGCGGCGACTGCCGCATCACGCGCGCCGGATTGTCCCAATGGAAGGCTCCCAGCTCGTCGGCGAAGAAGTGGTAACCGTCCGTCGCCATCATGCTGACCCAGTCGTAGCAGCCCGCGTGGCAGACGAACGCGCGGTAGCGGTCGGTGTGTCCGTTCATGTAGGCGACCATGTAGCCGCCGTAGCTGCCGCCGGTCCCGACGAGCCGCTCGCGGTCGATGTAGCCCTGCCGCACGAGCCAGTTGGTCCCGGCCTCGACGTCGGCGAACTCCTTGGTCCCGTACTGTCCGGTGATCGTCTCGAGCCACTTCTGGCCGAAGCCCGACGAGCCGTGATAGTTGACCGCGGCGACGACGTAGCCGCAGCCCGCGAACACCTGCGCGTTCCAGCGGAAGTGCCAGCCGTCGTGGTGCGCCGCGTGCGGGCCACCGTGGATCGAGTGCAGGAGCGGCCATTTCCGGCGGGGGTCGAAGCCGGGCGGATAGGTGATCCACATCTGGACCGGGGCGCCGCCCCAGCCGCGGACCGTCACCTCGCGGACCTCGCCCAGCGCGTGCCGGGCGAGCAGCGCGCGGTTGAGATTCTCGATCGACCGCTCGCCGCTGCCGTCGGCGCCGCACGCGAACAGCGCCGGCGGGTGCTTCGACGTGGAGCGGTCGTAGACGAGCACCGCGCCATCGCGCGACTGCGCGAAGCCGCCGACGGTGCCGCCGCGCACCACCCACGCGGGCGCCCCCGCGTCGAGCGCGAGTCGTGCCACGCCGATGCGGCCGCGGTCCTCGAGCGTGTAGAGGAGCGCACGGCTGTCCGGGGTCCACGCCACGTGCGTCGCGGCGCGGTCGAATTTCGGCGCGAGTCTCCGCATCGCGCCGCTCGCGCGCGCGAGAAGGACCAGGTGACCCTGGTCGTTGAAGGCGCGCGCCGTGTCGTACGCCTCGAACACGATCGCGCGGCCGTCGGGCGAGTACCGCGGGTGCTGGTCGGACGTGCCGGTGCGGGCGGTCAGGACCCGCTTGCGCCGCGTCGCGAGGTCGACGGTCACGACGTCCGTCTGGTTCATCATCCCAGGCTCGGGCGCGAGATCGGCGGTGATCGCGATCTCGCGGCCGTCGGGCGCGACGTCGAAATGATCGGCCGAGGGGTCCCACAGCGGCAGCGCGACCCCCGTCCCGGCGAGCGCGTCACGGCAGCGTCCCGTCGCGACGTCGCAGACGTAGACGTGCGGCTCGCGCCCGTCGGCGACCCAGTGGTCCCAGAACCGGAATTCGCCGCGTTCCGTGACGTGCGCTTTCACCTTCGAGTCCTTGCGCTCCTTCCGCCGCTTCGCCTGCAGCGCGTCCGACGCGAGATCCGGCCACACCCACGAGACGAACGCGATCCGCGTCCCGTCGGGAAACCACTTCGGCGCGGCGCAGCCGGTGGCCAGGCTCGTGAGCCGCCGCGCCTCGCCGCCGTCGGGTGCGATCACGTAGAGCTGCGGTTCCTCGTCGTCCTTGCGCTTCGCGGTGAAGGCGATCCAGCGGCCTTCGGGCGACCACTTGGGATCGGAGTCCTTGTCGCCGGCCGTCAGCATCCGCGCGCGAGCCGCGGTGCGCCCGTGCCCGGTCGGAAACAGCCACAGCGACGTGCTGCCCTCGTTCTTCTCCATGTCGAACGACGTGACGGCGCTGCAGGCGCGCGTTCCGTCGGGCGCGATCGTCGGGGGACCGATGCGGCGGATCGACCAGAGCGCCTCGACCGACAGCGGCGGCTTGCGCTTCGCCGAACGGCGCGTCGCGCCGCGGGAGTTTCGGGGCATCGGGGGAGCCTCTTGGGTACAATGCGGGTTTGCGATTCTAACCTCGCGGGCACGGCCGAACCGGTGCCCGGGGGCGCGCCGTCCGTCGAGATCACGATGAATTACCGCCGCCTCGGCAGTTCCGGCCTCAAGGTGAGCGAACTCTCGTTCGGTTCGTGGGTCACCTACGGGAATCAGCTGGGCGCCGACGCCGCCGGCGAATGCATGGCCGCGGCGCGGGACGCCGGCGTCAATTTCTTCGACAACGCCGAGGTCTACGCGAAGGGCGAGTCCGAGAAGATCATGGGCGACGTGCTGCGCAAGCTGCGCTGGCCGCGCTCGTCGTACATCGTGTCGACGAAGTTCTACTGGGGGCTCGGCGACGGTCCCAACGAGAAGAACACGCTGAACCGCAAGTACCTGCGCGGCGCGATCGACGGCTCGCTCGCGCGGCTCGGCCTCGACTACGTCGATCTCGTGTTTTGCCATCGCGCCGACGCGGAGACGCCGGTCGAGGAGACCGTGCGGGCGATGCACGACATGATCGCGGCGGGCAAGGCGCTCTACTGGGGCACGTCCGAGTGGACCGCGGCCGAGATCATGGCGGCGTGGCAGATCGCCGAGCGGCACCACCTGCACAAGCCGGTGATGGAGCAGCCGCAGTACAACCTGCTGCATCGCGAGCGCGTCGAGAAGGAGTACGCGCGGCTCTATCGGGACATCGGTCTCGGGACGACTGTCTGGAGTCCCCTCGCCTCGGGCCTTCTGACCGGCAAATACAACGACGGAATACCCGCGGGGACGCGCGGGACGATCAAGGGCTACGAGTGGCTGGCCGAGCGGCTGACAGATCCCGCGAAGATCGCGACCGTGAAGCGCCTCGCGCCGATCGCCGCGGACCTCGGCTGCACGCTCGCGCAGCTGTCGCTCGCGTGGTGCCTCAAGAACCCGCACGTCTCGACGGTGATCACCGGTGCGAGCCGCGCATCGCAGGTCGTCGAGAACATGGAGGCGCAGGCGGTGGTTCCCTTGCTCACGGCGGACGTGATGGCGCGGATCGAGGCGGCG
Organism: Casimicrobiaceae bacterium; assembly: GCA_035635175.1. Taxonomy (GTDB): domain Bacteria; phylum Pseudomonadota; class Gammaproteobacteria; order Burkholderiales; family Casimicrobiaceae; genus CAIWHR01. The sequence continues at coordinate 3,047 of DASQBO010000441.1, forward strand.
CTCGCGCCGGCGTAGGCGTCCCCGACATGTCGAATCCGCTCGAAAGCTGGCACGAGGAGCAGCGCTCCGCCTTCCTCTACCGCGTGTGCGCGGAAGCCGAGGCCGGGACGGCGCGCGCGGAGCTGTTCCGCCGGCTCGCGGGCGAAGCGGAAGCTCAGGCCGCGATCTGGCGCGCGCAGCTGACCGCGCGCGGCAAGCCCGCGCCTGGCCCGTTCGTCCCGGACGGGCGCACGAAGTTCGTCGCGGCCCTCGTCCGCAGGCTCGGCCCGCGGCGCGTAAAGAGCGTCCTCGCCGCGATGAAGGTGCGGGGCATGGCGATCTACGGGACGTCGGTCGCGCGCGAGGCCGGGCACTCGCCGCCGGTCGCGGGCTCCGGCATCGAGCATCGCCACCGCGGCCTGGGCGGCGGCGGCAACCTGCGCGCCGCCGTGTTCGGCGTCAACGACGGCCTCGTGTCGAACGCGAGCCTGATCCTCGGCATCGCCGGCGCGAACCCGGATCCGCACGTCGTGCTGCTGACCGGCGTCGCCGGCATGGCCGCCGGCGCATTCGCGATGGCTGCCGGCGAATACGTGTCGGTGCGCTCGCAGCGCGAGCTCTTCGAATACCAGATCGGCCTCGAGCGCGACGAGCTCGACGAGTATCCCGAGGCGGAGGCGCAGGAGCTCGCGCTGATCTACGCGGCGAAGGGCCTCCCGGTCAAGGAAGCGAAGCGGCTCGCCAACCGCCTCGTTGCGGATCCCGAGCACGCCCTCGACACGCTCGCGCGCGAGGAGCTCGGGCTGAACCCCGAAGAGCTCGGCTCGCCGTGGGGCGCGTCGATCTCGTCGTTCCTGTCGTTCGCCGCCGGGGCGCTCCTGCCGCTCCTGCCGTTCGTGATCGCGCCGGGACCGGTGGCGCTCCCCGTCGCGATCGGCGTCACCGCCGTCGCGCTGTTCGGCGTGGGCGCGCTCCTGTCGCTCTTCACGGGGCGCAACGCCCTGCAGTCGGGCGCGCGCATGCTGCTGCTCGGGAGCCTCGCCGGCGCCGTCACTTACGCGATCGGACGGCTCGCCGGCGTCGCGCTTGGCTGACCTCGCGCGGCTGCGGCTCAAGCCGGGCCGCGACAAGTCGCTGCGCGAGCGTCATCCGTGGGTGTTCTCGGGCGCGATCGCGGCCGTCGAGGGCGCGCCCGAAAGCGGCGACACGGTCGAGCTTCGCCGCGACGACGGCGGCTTCGTCGCGCGCGCCGCCTGGTCGCCCACCTCGCAGATCCGCGCGCGCGTGTGGACGTTCGACCCTCGCGAGACCGTCGATGAGGCATTCATCGCGCGCCGCGTCGGGCGCGCCTTCGCGGCGCGGGCGACGCTGCGCGACTCGCGGCACACCGCATGCCGGCTGATCCACGGCGAGGCAGACGGCCTGCCGGGGGTCGTCGCCGACGCGTACGGCGATGCGGTGGTGCTGCAGCTCACTTCGGCCGGCGGCGAGCGCTGGCGCGACGCGATCGCCGGCGCGCTCGTCACGGAAGCGGGCGCGGCGTGCGTCCACGAGCGCTCGGACGCCGACGTGCGCGCGCTCGAGGGGCTGCGGCCGCGCACGGGTCTCCTGCGCGGGACGCTCCCCGCCGAGGTGTTGTTCCTCGAAGACGGGCTCCGCTACCGCGCCGACGTCGTG
>DASQBO010000442.1:0-3359 GCA_035635175.1 Casimicrobiaceae bacterium
GGCGGCGCCAAGATCTACCCGTCGGACGGCTGCGGGACCATCCTCAAGATCGACGACTTCGCGCACGTGACGCTGATGACCGGCGCCTCGGAGATCGGCCAAGGGTCGGAGACGGTGCTGGCGCAGCTCGTCTGCGAGGAACTCGGGGTCCCGCTCGACGCGGTGACCGTCGTCAACAACGACACCGACATCACGCCGTGGGACGTCGGCGTGCACGCGAGCCGGACGACGTTCATCGGCGGCAATTCCGCGCTCGGGGCGGCGCGCAAGGCGAAGGCGAAGATCCTGGCCGCCGCGGCGAAGGTCACCGGGCATCCTGCGTCCGATCTCGAGCTCCGGGCGGGGCATATCGTGCGGGCCGGCACCGGCGAGGCGATCATGAACCTCGCGAAGCTCCTGCGGTCGCTGCACTTCTCCGACAAGGCGGAGCTCGTGATGACCACGCACTACTACGAGCCGCCGTCGAAGCACCAGGACAAGGCGTTCAAGGGCGACGTGTCGGCCGCGTACGCGTGGGCGACGCAGGTCGTCGAGGTCGAGGTCGACACCGAGACCGGCGTGGTGAAGCTGCTCAAGGTGACCGGAGCGCACGACGTCGGCCGCGTGCTGAACCGCCTCGGCATCGAAGGCCAGATCGAGGGCGGCATCGTGATGGGGCAGGGCTACGCGATCACCGAGGAGCTGATCGTCGAGGACGGCGTCGTCCGCAATCCGGGCTTCCGCGACTACAAGCTCGTCACGGCGCCCGAGATCCCGGCGATGGACATCCATTTCATCGAGACGATGGACGGCGAGGGGCCGCAGGGTGCGAAAGGCGTCGGCGAGGCGCCGGCGATCTGCATGGCCGCGGCGACCGCGAATGCGATCGCCAACGCGACGGGCGTGCGGATCTACGAGCTGCCGTTCACGCCGGAGAAGGTCTATCGCGCCCTGCATCGCGCGGCCTCGCACGCAAGCGCCTGATGCGAAAGCGCACCGTGCTCTCGGTGGAGCAGGCGCTGTCGCTGCCGTATGCGACCTTGCGCTTCGTCCAGCTCGGGTGGCGCGTGATCCGGATCGAGTCCACGCCGGCCGGCGGCGGCCTGCCCGGCGATCCCAACCGCTACATCGGACGCGACGTCGGCGACGACGACCGGCGCACCTACTTCGTCGCGCCGAACGTCGGCAAGGAAGCGATCGCGCTCAACCTGAAGGACGCCCGCGGACGCGCCGCGCTCGCGCGGCTCGTGCGGGAGCTCGGCGTCGACGTGTTCTGCTGCAACGTGCTGCCGTCGCGCTACGCGGCGCTGGGGATCGACTACGACACGCTCGCCGCGGTCCGGCCCGGACTCGTGTGGGCGGCGATCTCGGCGCTCGGGCCCGCGTATCCGGACGTCCCCGGCTACGATCCCGTGCTGCAGGCGATGGCGGGCTTCATGGAGATCACCGGCGACCCGGCGGGGCCGCCCATGGTGACCGGCGTGCCGCTCGTCGACCTGAAGGCGGGCGACGAAGTCTACGCGAACGTGCTGCTCGCGCTCTGCGAGCGCGCCGAGACGGGCAAGGGCAGCCGCATCGACGTGTCGATGCTGCAGGCCGCGGCGTCGTGGCTCATCACGACGTTGCCGCTCGTCGATTTCGACTGCGACCCCTCCGAGATCACGCGCGCGGGCAACGAGCACCGGAAGTTCATTCCGACGAACGTCTATCCGACACGCGACGGCTTCGTCTTCATCGCGGTCGGCTCGGACGTCCAGTGGAAGCGGCTCACGGCGACGACGATGTTCGGCTCGGTGGCGCGTGCCGAACGAGTGACGAATGCCGGGCGGCAGCAGGACCGCGTGGCGCTCCGGCAGGACATGGCCGAGGTCACCCGCCGCCATCCGACGGCGGAGATCGCCGCCGTGCTCTCCGCGGCGACGATTCCCTGCGCCGCGATCAACGACATCCACGGAGTCCGCGCGCTGCCGGCGCTCGCGGGCACGTGCACGACGACGCGCACGCCAACGGGACGGACCATCCGCATGCAGCCTGCGGCGGTGACGTGGCCCGGCATGAACACCGAATACGCCTACCCGCCGAAGTACGGCCAGCACACGCGCGCGGTGCTCGGGGAGGCGGGATTCGGCGACGACGAGATCGCGGCGCTGGCGGAGCAGGGCGTCGTTGCAGGCGTGTAGCGCCCGCCCGCCGGGCGGCGCACGGAGGCTTCACTCGGACAACAGGAGGGAACGGACGATGAACAAGGCAACCTGGCTCAAGGCGATGCTGGCGGTCGCCCTCGTTTCGGCGTCGGCACAGGCGCAGATGAAGGTCGGCGTGATTGCCTCGACGACCGGCCCCACCGCGGTGGTCGGAATCCCGCAGAAGAACACCGCGGCGCTCCTGCCGAAGAAGATCGGCGACATCACCGTCGAGTACATCGTGCTCGACGACGCGAGCGATTCGACGCAAAGCGTGCTCGACGTCCGGAAGCTGCTCGCGGAATCGAAGATCGATGCGCTGATCGGCCCGTCGGGATCGCCCAACGCCGTCGGCGTCGTCCCGTTCATGGCCGAGAGCGGCACGCCGATGCTGGCGCCCGTCGGCACGACCGCCGTCGTGCTGCCGATGGACGACAAGAAGCGCTGGGTGTTCAAGACGACGCAGAACGACCAGCTCATCTCCGACGCGCTCGTCGCGCACATGGTGAAGAACGGCGTCAAGACCGTGGGCTTCATCGGCTTCAACGACCCCTACGGCGAGAACTGGTACAGCGTGTTCAGCGCGCAGGCACAGAAGGCCGGCATCAGGATCGTCGCGAACGAGCGCTTCGTCCGCTCCGACAGCTCCGTTACCGGCCAGGTCGCCAAGCTGATGCAGGCGAAGCCGGACGCCGTGCTGGTCGCCGCGGCCGGCGGCCCGACGGTGCTGCCGCAGATCACGCTCGTCGACGCCGGCTACAAGGGGCGGATCTACCAGACGCACGGCGCCGCGGCGCCCGACTTCCTGCGCCTGGGCGGCGCCAAGGTCGAGGGCACCATACTCGCGGCGAGCCTGATGCTCGTGCTGCCCGAGATTGCCGACGGCGTGCCGTCGAAGGCGGTCGCGCAGGAGTACGTCAGCGCGTACGAGAAGCTGTACGGCAGCAAGCCCGCCACGTTCGGCGCGAACGTCTACGACGCGGGTCTACTTCTCGCGCGTGCGGTGCCCGAGGCGGCGAAGCGCGCGAAGCCGGGCACGCCGGAATTCCGTGCGGCGCTGCGCGACGCGCTCGAATCGACGCACGAGCTCGTCGGGACGCAGGGCGTCTACAACATGTCGCCGGAGGACCACTCGGGCTTCGACCAGCGCGGCCGCGTGCTCATCGTCGTCAAGGACGGCAACTGGCGGCTGCTGCG
>DASQBO010000443.1:0-1902 GCA_035635175.1 Casimicrobiaceae bacterium
TTCTTGTAGACCGAATAGATCGTCTTCTCGCGGCCGGTCACGACGGCCGTGATGCCGGCCTTCGCGTACCCCTCGCGGATGACGTCGAGGATCCGGTTCATCACCTCGCGGCGGTTGCCGCGCGCCGCCTTGACGGCGGAGGCGAGGATCCGGTAGCGCATCGGGTTCAGGTGCTTGAACGCGAGGTCCTGCAGCTCGAGGAACAGGGCGTTGAGCCCGAGCCGGTTCGCGATCGGCGCGTAGATGTCCAGCGTCTCGCGCGCGACGCGCTTGCGGTGGACCGGCGCCATCGCGTCCAGCGTCCGCATGTTGTGCAGCCGGTCGGCGAGCTTGATCAGGATGACGCGGACGTCCTGCGCCATCGCGAGCAGCATCTTGCGGAAACTCTCGGCCTGCGCGTCCTCGCGCGAGGTGAACTCGATCTGGTCGAGCTTGGAGACGCCGTCGACCATGTCCGCCACCGGCTTGCCGAAGGACGACTCGATCTCCGCCTTCGTGATCGCGGTGTCCTCCATCACGTCGTGGAGGAGCGCCGCGGCGAGGCCCTGCGCGTCGAGGCGCCACTGCGACAGGATGCTCGCCACCGCGAGCGGATGCGTGATGTACGGCTCGCCGGACTTGCGGAACTGGCCGCGGTGGGCCGAGTCCGAGAACTGGAACGCGCGCTCGACGAGCGCGATGTCAAGCCGCGGCAGGTAATTGCCGAGGTGTCGGGTGAACTCCGCTATCTCCGACATGCCTCATAGGGCGCGGCTGACCGTGCTTTCGTCAGCTCTGCGCCTTCAGCAGCATTTCGATGCCGACCTTGCCGGCCGCCACTTCGCGCAGCGCGATGACGGTCGGCTTGTCGCGGTCCGCTTCGAGGAGCGGCGCCGAGCCGGCGCTGATCTGCCGCGCCCGGTTCGTCGCCGCGAGCGTGAGCTCGAAGCGGTTGGGGATCTTGTCGAGACAGTCTTCGATCGTGATGCGGGCCATGGAATCCTCGTGCAGGTTCAGGGTTCGAGCAGACGCTGGATCAGGGCTGCATGCCGCACGCCCTGCCGCGATGCCGTCAGACGGGCCGCGCGGACGATCGCGGACAGATCGTCGACAGCCCTCGCAAAGTCCTGATTCATAATAACATAATTGAAGTCCCCGTAGTGGCGCATCTCCTCGCGGGCTGCCTCGAGCCGGCGCTCGATGACCTCGGGGCGGTCCTGGCCCCGCTTTTCGAGCCGCTCGCGCAGCGAGGCGAGCGACGGCGGCAGGATGAAGATCAGCACCGACTCCGGGATCAGCCCGCGCACCTGTGCGGCGCCCTGCCAGTCGATCTCGAGCAGCACGTCGCGGCCGGACGCGATCTGCTCGCGCAGCCACGTCGCCGACGTCGCATACCAGTTGCCGTGGACGTGCGCATGCTCGAGGAACTCGCCGCGCGCCTTGAGCGCCATGAACCGGGCCTCGTCGACGAACCGGTAGTGCACCCCGTCGGCCTCGCCGGGTCGCGGCGGCCGCGTCGTATACGACACCGACAGCCGTATCCCCGGTTCCCGCTCGAGCAGCGCGGCGACGAGGCTCGTCTTGCCGCCCCCGGACGGCGCGGCGAGCACGAACAGGCAGCCCGAGGCGGGGGGCGCCTTGGTCGGAAGGGGAGTCGGAGCGTTAGTCACGCGCGTCGATGCCGCCCGCGTCGCGGCCTCCGCGCGGCCATGTTGGTCCGTTATGCCGATCCGTCGGCCGCGTGCGGCGACTCGCGATTGCTCGCTCCCCCTTGGCGCTTCGCGCCGGGGGCCGCGGCGAGCCGCTCGCGCCGCTACTCGACATTCTGCACCTGCTCGCGCATCTGCTCGATCAGGACCTTGAGCTCGAGCGACGCCTGCGAGAGCTCGGCGTCGACCGACTTCGAGCCGAGCGTGTTCGCTT
>DASQBO010000444.1:0-17739 GCA_035635175.1 Casimicrobiaceae bacterium
CCGAGAGCACGACGAAGATGTCGGCGAGGCCGGTCTCGTGCCGCGAACGGTGCCCGAAATCGGCGGATACGGCGTCGACGATCGCGCCCTCGTGCGAGGCGACGAGCCGCAGCAGCCGGTCGAGGCGATCGCGGCGCGCCGCGAGCGACGGGTTCATCTCGCGCCCGAACGCGGTGCGCTGCGCCGCGAGCGCCGCTTCGAGCGCGGCCGTGGGGACGGCAGCGGACGCGGCGGCCTTCACCGCGGGGACGGGGGAATCGACGACGGCGAGGTCGGTCATGGCGGTCGCGCGACCCGAAACGATCGCGGGCGATGCGGGCACATGTTACCCCAAGGCGGACGCCCCGCGTCGGGTGCGCGGGCATCGCCGCATGCGGTCGTCCGAGTCGCGCCCGACGACGCGAAGGCCACTCTCGCGCGCAGGGTCAATACGGCTCGAAATCGATCCGATGCTCGCGCAGCTCCTCGCGAAGGAGCCGCTTCCACGGGCCGTCGGGCACCCACACCTTGAGCACCGACTCGTAGGCGACCTGCGGATCCTCCTTCCCGACGACGACGCGGTAGAGGAACACCATCGTCGACGCGCGCATGTTGACCTGGCAATGGACGAGAACCTTGCGCCCGCTCTGCGCGCGCAACGCGCTGGCGAACGCCTCGAAATCCCTGCCGGTCGGGTTGCCGAATGCGATCGGAAGGGCGACGTATGCGAGGCCCTGCCGGTCCACGATCGCCGCCTCGTCGCGGACCGCGTCGTGCGCGTTCGGCGGCGCGAGATTGATCACGGCGGCGAAGCCCAGATCGCGCAGGCGAGCGAGCGTCTCCGCCGACGGCTGGCCGGACGTCACGAGCGCCGGCGAGATCTCGACGACGTTCGGCGCGCGCAGAGCCGCCGGCTCCGCCGCCGCGAGATGCGGCGTCAGCGCGAGCAGGGCGACGAGGCGGCAAAGGTCGCGCAATGGCGGCGAGGCGGTTTCGCGGCCGCCGATTGTAGCGCCGGTGCGCCGTCGCCGCCCCGTCACGGCAGCCGGCGCGCCGTCCAGGTCGCCGGCCAGGCGCACGCCGGCGAGTAGTTGCCGCGGCCCTGCGAGCGCATCCGGTAGAACATCGCTTCGACCGGCCCGCGCATGCGCTCGCCGTAGCTCGAGAGCGTGTTCAGCGCGGCGACGCAGCGCGCCTCGCCGTCGCCCCCGAGCGCGAGGGTCACGAAGAGCGCCCGCGTGGCGTCCGCCTCGCGGCCGCTGAGCGCGCTCGCCACCGCGAACGTGTTCCAGTCCTCGAGGCGCGCCGCGGCGGACTGCGGACAGCGGGCGGCGAGCGCCAGGAGCGCGAGCTGCCGGGCGCGATCGGGCTGCGGCGGGGCGAGCTTCAGGTGCAGGAGGGCGAGATTGCCGGCGACCTCGGGATCGCGCGGATTCGCGCCGAACGCCCGCAGCTGCAGGTCGAATGCCTCGTCGACGCCGCGGCGCGATCCCGCCGCCGCGCGCGCCTCGTCATTGAGCCTGCGCGCCTCCGTGGCACTCGCCGTGCAGCCGCCGAGCACGCCGTCGCCCGGAACCCGTATCGCACGCGCGGCATCGGCGACGATGCGCTCCTGCAGCGGATCGTCGGCGCTCGCGAGCCACAGGACGCGGGCGACTTCGGGCTCCGCCTGCAGCGCGAAGCGCGGCACGGCGTCCGCGAGCATCCGGCGCGCCTGCGCGGCGTAGTCCTCGGGCGGAGCCGGCGGCTCGGCCGGGCGGGCCGGGGATGGCGGCGGCTCGCCGCGCTCCTCGATCGGTGCCGCCTGCGCGACGCCGAGCCACGATCGCTTCGGAAGCTGCGGAAGCGCTGCGCGATCGGTGCTCGGCGAGGGATCGCGCGCGACCGGGGGCGCGGGTGCGGCCTGCGCGACGACCAGCGCCTGGGCGGGGCTCGCGCGCTCGGCCTTTGCGGCAGCGGGTTCCCGCGCGGCGTCGGCGGCGAGCGGCGGGACACGCGTCTCCGGAGACGCCATGCCGGGCGGATTGGGCGGCTTGCCCGTGCGGAGCCACCCGGGCGGCTCGAGACTCACCCACGACGGCAACGGCCGGCGCGCGGTCGCGAGGCGGCCCGCGGGCGACGGCGACGCCGCGGGTGGCAGCGAACGCGCGGCGCTCCCGCGCGATCGCGCCGCGCCTCGCGGTGCCTTCGCGGTGGCGACGAACGGAGATTCAGGCGCCGGCGATGGCGCCGTCTCCGCTGGCTTCTGCGGGGGCTCCTTCTCGACCGCACGCGTGTCCTCGCCCCGCGGCGCGACCGTCGCTCCACCGGCGGGCGCGCCGGAAGCCGCAGGCGCGTCGCGCGAAATGCCCCCGTTCGGCGCACCGGTGGACGCCTCGCCCGCGGGCGAGGCCGGCGCCACGGGCGTCATGTCGCGGGGAGGCGCGCGCAACCCCGGGTCTTGCGGCGCGCTCGGCTCCGCTGCGGGCTCGCTCCGCGCGAGCGATCGCGCTTCGGGCTCGGTCGGGCCGCGATCCTCCGCCACCGCGGGCGGCACCGGCTCGGCGGGAACGAAATGCACGGCGGCCTGCCACGCGACGGCGCCGATGGCCGCGAGCGCGACGGCCGCGGCGAGCGCGACTCCAACACGCGAGCGCCGCACGGGCGCCACGGTGTTTGGTTCCGCGCGCATCGCGGCCGGCACGGTGGTCGCGTCCGGCCCGTCCGCGACGACCGTCAGCGCCGTGATCGGCCGCACCACGGTCGTCCGTCCGGACCGCGTGACCTGCACCGGCGGCGCGAGCCGCGTGATCGGCGTCAGCAGCGTCACCGGCGTGAGCGGCGCGGCCGCGTACGGCGCGATGGCCGCGTCGTGCGCGAGCGTCCAGCCCCGTTCCAGCGAGTCGAGCAGGTCCGATTCGTCGAGGCGGGCGCCGGTCTCCGCAATCAGCGCCGCGTGCGGCCGCACGGGGGTCAGCTCCGCGTCGTGCGTGTCGCGGATCCACCGGATCAGCGCCTTCGCCGCACCGTAGCGCTCCTCGGACCAGCCCGCCCCGGCAACGCCGTTCCACTCGGGCAGATAGCGCTGCAGCATCGCCGCGAGGCTGTACATGTCGCAGCGCCAGTCGAGCTCGCGCGTCAGCCGCATATCGCCGTTGCGGCCCGCCTCGAGCGCGGCGAGCAGGCGGGGGGACTGGTAGTCGTAGTCCTGCTGCCAGCCGATGGGTAACGGCGTGGTCAGGCTTTCGCGGGAGACGAGCGAGAACGCGAAGTCGATCAGCGCGAGCTGCACGAACGCGGGCTGCAGGCGCTCGCCCGCCGACAGCGGATCGAAGTCGTGCGGCGCGTACGGGATGCAGACGTTGTCGCCCTTGATGTCGAGGTGGACGAGCTCGAGCGGGTGGATCTCGCTCAACGCCCGCAGGCAATGGTGCGCGAACGCCCACCAGTGCGCGCAGTCCTCGAACACGTGCCGGTGCACGCGTCCGTCGCGCGCGACCGGCAGGAGCGTCGCCCACTGGTCGACGGTCACGCCGGCGTCGTAGGTCTGGACGAGCTGCACGCCGCCGACCCGCCCGCGGTCGTACTGGACGACGTCGGGCACGCAGGCGATGCCGTGTCCGATGAGACGCGCGAGGATCCGCCATTCGCGCTCGGTCCATTGCCCGAAGTCGCCCTCGTGCGTGCTCAGGAACCGCTTCGTGTAGCGCCGGCGCTCCCCGGGGGCGACGGCCTCGCGGAACACCTCCACGTGCTCGCCGGTCACCATCTTGAGGCGGCCGCGCCCGAAGACGCGTTCGATCTGCTCGGGGGTCATGGGTGCAGGAACACGAGGACGAGAAAGCCGGCGAACAGCAGCGCGCCCGAGGCGAGGCCCGCGAGCCGCGTCCACCGCGGTTCGCGCTGCACGACCAGCACCGTCGCATCGTCGCGGCTGCCGCGCGCGCGGGCGAGCGCGAGCAGCCGGCCGCAGCGTCGCGCGAGCGGAGCGGGGCCGCGCAGCACGCGGGACAGCTCCCGCGGCTCGACGTGCTTGTGCACGCCGTCGCTGCACAGCACGAGCATGTCGCCCCCGCGCAGCTCGATCTCGTCGACGTTCGGGACGTCGACGGCGCCGTTCCCGACCATCCGCGCGGGGTCGTCGTGCGACCCGCCCGGCGGCGGCGCCTCGCGCAGGTGGCCGTACGTGTCGTCGATCGTGAGGAGCTGCGCGGGCTCTTCCGCACCGGCGCCGACGCGGTAGACGCGGCAGTCGCCCACCCACGCGATGAGCCAGCGCGACAGGAGCGGCCCCCGCCCCGCGCAGAGCGCCACCGTCGCCGCGCCGGACGCCGACGTGCGGCGCGCGATGCTGCGCCCGACCTCGCGGTCCGCCCACAGGAGCGCGTTGCGGATCGCCGCGCCATCGACGCGGCGGCCCTCGAGCGAGGCGTGCAGCCGCGCGACGAGCTCGCGGCTCGCCTCTGCCGCCATCGCGCCGCCGCCGACGCCGTCGGCGACCACGTAGAGCGGCGCGCTCCGGTCGAGCGCGCTGTGCCAATCCTCGTTCACCTGCCGCTGCCGGCCGCGCACGCTCGCCGCCGCCGCGTCGAGCCGGACCCAGGGCGTGAAGCGCACCGCGTGATCGCTCGTCGTCCTGCGCTCGCGGACGCACCCACGCCGCGCCGCTCCCGGCTCGACCGCGGTCACGAGGTCCACGGGCCTTCCGCGCGCGACAGCGTGAGGCGGCATTCGGGCTCGCGGGCCATCCCGCGGCCGAGCGTCATCGTCTCGCCGGGGCGCCACGTCACTCGCGCCCCTGCCGGGTACGAAACCCCGGCGATCGCCACCCCGTTGTCGCCGTGGACCTCCACCGTGGCGCCGGCCTCGTCGATCGCGGTGACGTCGAGGTGATGACCCGACACGCCCTCGTGCGCGCGATCGACGATCAGCGCCTGGTTGCGCGAACGGCCGATGGAGAACGGCAGCGACCCGGCAGGCAGTTCGACACGGCGCTCGCCCGACGCCATCCGCACGGCGATCGTCAGGTGCCGTGCCGTCCCCGCGAACACGGGCGTCGACGGCGTCGCGGGCATCGGGATCGCGGGCGCGGGCGCAATGGGCGTCGCGGTCGTCGAGCGGCCGGGCATCGCTTCGACCGCGAGACGCGGGTAGTCGCTCGCGCGCCCCTCCGCGAACGCCGACAGGACGATCCGCGCGCCCGCCGGAACTTCGACGACGACCGGCTCGTCCTTCGCGCCCGCATGCGAGTCGCTGCGGCCGAGCACACGCCCCGCGCGCTCGACGCGCACGCCGTTGGTCGACCCGGTGTCGGTCAGCCACCATGCCCCGCGGTCGAACCACAGCTCGCAGTGCCGGCGGCTCGCGTAATTGCCGCTGACGACGATGTCGCAACCCTCGCCCTTGCCGATCGCGTAACGGCGTCCCGGGACGAGCGAAGGCAACCGCACACGCCGGCTGCCTTCGGCATCCTCGATCGCGACGTCGACGCCCTGTCCCGCGAGCGGCGTGCCGAGGCCGGCGGCGGCCGCGCTTCGCGGCGCGGCGCCTTCGGACCAGCGGCCGACCAGGTTCACCTCGAAGGGACGGGCGCCGCTGTCCGGATCGGCCCCGCGAAGCTCGGCCAGGAGCTCGCTGTAGCCGTCGTCGTCGTCCGCGCCGTCGCCGCGCTCCGCGTTGAGCCCGGCGAACTGCGAGAGATCGATGGCGCCCGCATTGGGCAGCCCCGCGATCACCTCCTTCGCGAGGTAGTGCTTGATCTGCTCGGGCCGGAACTCGCGGATGAAGCGGCGCAGGAGCTCCTCGTCCTCCTCGGAGGGCGTCGCGTGCACGTCGATCGAGGTGAGCAGGTAGCGGTCGCGCTCGGCGATGGCGAGATGAAGACGCAGGTAGCTCGCGACGAAATGCTCGAGCTCGTCGCGGATCGCCTGGATCAGCGGCGCGTACGGGCCGAGGTGCGGAATCGCCGGCTCCGCCGCCGCGCCGCGCCGGCCCTCGCGCCGGGCGGCGGCCGGCCACTCGGCAACCTCGCCTCCGAAGAGCACCGGACTGCGCGGAGCTTCCCGCAAGTCGCCGCGCGTCGTGAGCCCGTTCACCTTGCGCGTCAGCCAGTTCCTGATCGTCATGATGGTCCCCTTCCCTAGTTCAGATACGCGATCACCAGCGTGGCCAGCGGCCCCGCCGTCTTGAGATGCCGCACGCGCGGCGCGGCGGGCAGTCCGTAGCGCGACGTGAGCGCCGCGAGAAAGTGCGTCCAGGACGGCTGGATCGCGTCGCCGGCCTCGACGCGCGCGCGCAGCGCGGGCAGCGACAGCTCGATCAGGAGCGCGATCCTCGAAACGTCGCCGATCTGCACGATCGCACGCCGGAGGGTGTCCTCCATGTCGCAGAGGCATGTCGCGAAGGCGCCGTCGAACGTCCAGACGAGCGGCGCTTCGGCGCGCGCCGGGCCAGCCGGCGCGCCTTTCCGTTGCGGAACGCTTTGGCTCATCGCCTGTCTCCGGGCAGATATCCGCCGTGCCGCGCTGCGACCTGCAGCGCGATCTCGGCGGCGGGGTTGGGGCCGTGATCGCCGGCGCCGTGGATGCGCCCCGTCTCGCGGACCCAGTTGCGCTCGGTGAGGACGGCGATCACCTTGGTCCACCGCGGATCGGCGCGGTCGGCGCGGTACGCCGCGACGTACCACTTGTACGGCCGCAGCGGCCCGCACGCGGCCTGCTCGGCCTTGGTCTTCGCGCCGCCGCGTGCGCAGAGACGCCAGAGCTCGTCGAGCGAGCGGTCGTCGTTCGGGAACGTCGGCGTTCCGGTCTTGCCCGCGATCCAGTCGATGTCGCGGCACGCGCGCGCGTCGAAGACCTGCTCGCAGGCGAGCCGCGCCGTTCCCGCGCGGTGGCTGTACGAGAGTCCGCTCAGGATCACTTCCGCGGCGTCGTGCGCGAGCCGGCCCGGCTTCGCCTGGTCGAGGCCGAAGCGGCTCACCGCGAGCTCGAGCGGTCCCGCGCCCTCGCCCCCCACGCCCCGGATCGCGCTCACGAGGTGCGGCTCCCTGACCGCCTCCTGACCATTGGCGGCCGCCGCGAGGAACGTCATCATCCCCGCAACGCCGAGCGCGCTCGCCCGCGCGTGGCCCTGGCCCCAGCCTTCGGCGACGACGTCGACGACCACGCCGCCGCTGCACTTCTCCCACTTCGCGGCCGCGCAGGTGCGGACCCGCCCGGGATCGAGGGCGATCTCCGGCCGCAGGTAGAACGGCGCCTCGAGCCGGCCTCCGACGGGCTCGGTGAGCAGGCGGCCATAAGGCACGACGAGCGCAAGCGGCGTGACGCGGCCCTCCTCCGCGCTCGCGTCGACGGCGCGCCCGAACAAGAGATCGCGCTTGCCGCAATCCTCGCGCGGCGTCGCGCAGCCGCCATTCCAGCCGAATCCCGCGGCCATCGCCTGGATCCGCCACGGCCGCGCGCAGCGGGTGAAGCCCTGGTCGGAGCAGAACATCCGGTCGAGGAACCGCGCCGAGACCGAGCGCATCAGCTCGCCGCGCAGGCTCTCGGCCGCCGGAACGCCGGGCGAGCGCATCGACGCGCGTTCGGCGGCGAGCCACCGCGCGCCGACGTCGGGGTCCGCGAGGAACGCTTCGGCCATGATCGGCTTGATGACCGACGCCGGCATCGCATCGTGGAAAACGGCGGGATTGAGCAGAGCGTCGGGACGATACCGCGGAGCGTAAGGCAGCCGCTTGTCGCACTTCGGGTCGCGGCCGGGACCGTCGTATTCCTCGCGCGCGCAGGGCGTCAGCGTGCCGGCGAGCGCCTCGATGCGCCCGCTCGCCACGTCGATCACCGCGATGGCCGCCATGCGCACCATCGCCTGCTCGAGCATCCGGTAGCCGAGCGGATGCCCGTCGTCCTCATGCCGCGCGATGCCGAGCGCGCCGCACACGTCGTGCCGCCCCGTGTAGCAGGCAGCGACCTTCTGCGCGAGCTCCTGCAGCGCCGGATCGATCGTGAGATCGAGCGAGAACCCGACGTCGACCGGCGATCCGTCCAAGTCGATCCGATTCGGGCCGTGGCGATAGCCCGTCGGTGCCTCGTCGTCCGCCACCGCTTCCGTGTAGAGCCGGTACAGCGATCCCGACGGCCGGCGCAGCGTCGCAAGCGGCTGCAGCATGACGTCGAGCGACGGCGGGACCTTCCACCGCGCGTCGTTCACCGCGAGGTCGGCGGATGCCTCGCCCGGGATCGCCGTCGGTGCCGGGGCCTGCGTCTCGGCGTCGGTCGCCGCGAAGAGCTCCGGCCGCGCGCAGAGCTCGGCTTCGCGCGCGCGGCCCCCGGTGACGAAATACGCCGGCGCGGCCCGCTCCCCGCCGCCAAGGAAGACACACCCGGGCAGTCCGAGCCAGGGATTGCCGCGCGCGAGCTGGCGCGCCGAGACCGCGACCATCTGATCGGGCCGCCAGCGCGCGACGACGCGCGCGACCTCGGTGCCGCGCCACGACAGCGCATGCAGCATTCGGCCGTTGCCGCGCGCGAGTTGCCACGCGGCGTGCGCGATGTCGGCGCACTGCACGGTGAAGCGTCGTCCCGGATACTCGGCCGCCTCGACCGGCACCTCGAGCGCTTGCGCGACGGCGTCGAACCAGCGCGCCGAATCGAACCCGACCGGCTCGCTCACGCGGCGGTTCGCGCCCGTGCCGAAGCGCGCGAGCTCGGCATCGAGCTCGGCGAGATGCGCGGCGAGGCGCTCGGCAGGCGTCGGCGCGGCGGCGCCGCCGCTCGCGAGCGCGCCGCGCAGCCGGTCCAGCATGCCGCCGTGTCCGTCCCAAGCGGAGCGGCACTGCGGCAGCCCGTCGAGGAGCAGCACCCCGCTCGGAGGCCCGACCTCCACGGCCGCACGACGCACGATCGCGTGCTCGAAGGTCTGGAGCGCGGCGACCTGGCGCACGCTCACGTGGCGATCGCCGTTGCGAGCGAGGATCGTCGAATCCGCGGGGCGCAGCACGCCGACGGCGAGGAGCACGAGCAGGAGCACGGGCACGACGGCCGCGCTCGCGGCGATCGCGAAGTCGAGCAGCGTCGTGCGGCGCTCAGCCACGGCTTCCCCGGTTGACGTTGATCGCGATTCCGAGCAGCGCCAGGTTGCCGACGAGCGAGGTCATCCCGAAGCTCACGAACGGAAACGTGACGCCCGTCAGCGGCACCACCGCGAGGTTGCCGGCGACCGTGACGGCGAGCTGGCAGAGCGCGAGCACGACCCACGCCACGGCGATCCAGCTCAGGAGCGCTTGGTCGTCGTTGACGACGCGGCCCGCGCGGACGACGAGCCGCGGCTCGCCGCGCGTCACGCGGCCGTGGTGACGGATGAGCCGGTGCAGCCAGACCGCGCCGCCGATCGTCACGGTCCACGCCGCAGTCCATCCGAACGTGCCGACGAGCGCGGTCAGCGTGTAGTCGCTCTGGATCTGCGCGGGGACGCCGGGGCAGCCGCGCGCCCCGCCGTAGCCGCACCACGGGACCGCGCCGAGGCCGAAGCCGTCGGGCGGGGCGGCGCGCTGGAACCACGTCACGAGCGCGAGCTGATCGTTCGCGGAGGCGAGCGGCGCGGCGAGATTCTCGAGGCGCCCCGCGGTCACCTCGTGCAACGCGCCGAGCTCGAACAGGCCCCAAGTCGTCGCGAAGATCCACGCCGCGAACAGCGCCACGGCGAGCGCCAACGCTGCGTACCGCGCCCCGCTCCGCTGCTGCCACCACATCGCGACCGCCGCGGCGACGAAGGCGCCGGCGCCGTAGAACGCGATCAGGATCGGTCCCATGTCGCGCGTCACGAGCTGGACGCCGGCCAGCACGCCGACGACGGCTGCGAGCGGTGCGACGTAGCGCGCGAGCGACACGAGCGATCCGCCGCGCCGCGCGAGCCGCTCGGCGAGCGGATCGCCGCGGAGGAAGAAGAACCACGCCGCGCCGGCGATGAGCCACGCGCGCCCGATCTCCGAGGTCAGCTGGGGGACGTTCGCGAGCAGCGCGCCGACCGTGGCGACCGCGAGGACCATGCCGGCGATCGCCGCCGCCATCGTCGGCAACGAGCCGAGGCGCCGGCGCGCGCGCTCCGCGAACGCGCCAGCCGTCGACAGCACCCGGCCGAGCGCGCGTCCCAGCGGCTGCCGCAGGAACGCGACGACGGTGAGCGCCAGCATCCCGAGCCACAGATGTCCCTGGTGGTAGAGCGCGAGATAACGATTGTTGAAGTTGCCGTTGGCCGAGAGGTCGAGCAGGAGGAGCCAGCCGAGCCCGGTAGCGACCACGAGACCGGGATAGCCGACGCGCGACGCGAGCGTCTGCGGCGCCGAGGACAGGCGCTTCAGGAACCACGGCGACGCGAGCAGGAGTCCGAGCGCCGTCGCCGCGAGCACGAGCACGAAAGGAGCGGGCGCGGACGCGAGCGGCAGCGCGTCGCGGCCCGGCACGAACGCGCGATCGGCGGCGAAGGGCCACGGCACCCGACCCAGCCAGGCCGCGAACGCCCACACGGTGAGCGCGAGCGCGGCGCCCGGCAAGGCGACGCGGCGGCCGCGGCTCAGCTTGACGAGGACGAGGCCCGCGAGCATCCACGCCGCCCATTGAAAGCCCGCCGTGTGCAGGAGCTCGCGCATCGCCTCGTTCTTGGCGGCTTCGACCCGCGCCTGCCGGGCGTCGGCCATCACGAGCGCCGCCGCGCCCAGCGCCTCGGGCAGCGCGTAGGCCGCGCAGCCCGCCGGGGACGTCGACGAGCGCGGCAGGAGCGCGGCGCGCGCGAGCGCAGGCGCCGCAGCGTGCCCGTCGAGCGCGGCGCCGAGGAGCAGGAGCGCGTTCGCCGGGGCGACGTCGTTCGCGGCGGCGGCGAACGGCGCGCGCGCCACCGCCGCCCGTACGAGCTCGAACGCGCAGGCGAGCGGCTGGGGCCCGGCCCGATCGTCGGCGCCGAGCGAATAGCGCTCGCGATAGGGGAGCACGTCCGCGTCGATCGACTCGATCGCGTTGCCGAGCGCGAGCAGGTCGCCCAGCCCCTCGCGCTGCTGCAGGCGCAGCTCCGCGCGCCGCGCTTCAGCGCTGACGAGGGGTCGCCGGAACGCGTGCGCGGCTTCCGCATACGCTTGCGTGAGCGGCGCCGGCAGCGCCGAAGGCGGCGCGTCGCCCGCGCGAAGCTGGAACCGGCGGCACAGGCGCTCGCGCACCGCAGGCTCGGCGAACGTGCCGAAGGCCGTGCAGAGCGCCGGCAGCACCGGATCGGGGAGCCCGCCGACGGAAATGGCGCTCTCCGCGAAGCGACGATCGCGTCCGGAATCTTCGGCGGCGAGGCCCCGGAACAGCGGGAGCAGCGCGGCGACCGCCGCGACGGCGAGCAGCGTTTCGACGAGAGAAGGTGCTCTCGTCGCGCTAGCGGTGGCGGGAACGGCGCCGACGGCGCCCGTCAGTTCCACGCTCGACGCCTCGCGCCTGCGGCCGAGGAGTCACGTCGACTGCCGCGTGCAGAATGGGCGTGCCGCCGCACGGGTCGGCCTCCAGGCAAAGGAAAAAACGCACCCCTCAATGCAGCGCGCTCTTGTCACCTGTCAACGACGCCGGCTCCCTCTGCTTCGCGCTTCTGCAGCCGCTTCGAACGTAGCAACTGCGGGTGGGGTTGTCAAGGCGAAAGGGCCGCGCTCGCCCGATCGACGAGGGGGTGCGCACGCTTGCTGTCGCGGCCTGCTTTCCCGAGAATAGCCGGACACGAAGGGGCTCCCGCATGGCCGATCTGTTCGACAACCCGATGGGACTCATGGGTTTCGAGTTCGTCGAGTTCGCCTCGCCGGCGCCAGGCGTGCTCGAGCCGGTGCTGGGCGCGCTCGGCTTCGCCGAAGTGGCCCGACATCGCTCGAAGGACGTCTCGCTCTACCGCCAGGGCGAAATCAACTTCGTCGTCAACCGCGAGCCGCGGAGTCCCGCCGCGTATTTCGCCGCGGAGCACGGTCCCTCGGCGTGCGCGATGGCGTTCCGTGTGCGCGATTCGCACCTCGCGTTCGAGCGCGCGCTCGAACTGGGCGCGCAGCCGGTCGAGATCGCCACGGGACCTATGGAGCTCCGCCTCCCCGCGATCAAGGGGATCGGCGGCGCGCCGCTCTATCTCATCGACCGTTTCGGCGAGGGCACGTCGATCTACGACATCGACTTCCGCTTCCACGAGGGCGCGGACCGGCACCCGCGCGGGCACGGCTTTCGCCTCATCGATCACCTGACGCACAACGTCTATCGCGGACGGATGGGATACTGGGCCGCCTTCTACGAGCGCATCTTCAACTTCCGCGAGCTGCGCTATTTCGACATCAAGGGCGAATACACGGGGCTCACCTCGCGCGCGATGACGGCGCCCGACGGCAGGATCAGGATTCCGTTGAACGAGGAGGCGTCGAAGTCGACCGGGCAGATCGAGGAATTCCTGCTGCAGTTCAACGGCGAGGGGATCCAGCACATCGCGCTCCTCACCGACGATCTCGGGGCGAGCGTCGACCGCCTGCGCGCCGCGGGCGTGCCGCTGATGAGCGCGCCGCCCGCGACCTACTACGAGATGCTGGACGAGCGGTTGCCGGGGCACGGCCAGGACGTCCGCGAGCTCGAGGCCCGCGGCATCCTGCTCGACGGGACCACCGAGGGGGGAACGCCGCGACTCCTGCTGCAGATCTTCTCGCAGACGCTGCTCGGCCCCGTGTTCTTCGAGTTCATCGAGCGGAAGGGCGACGAAGGCTTCGGCGAGGGCAACTTCAAGGCGCTGTTCGAGTCGCTCGAACGCGACCAGGTCCGCCGCGGCGTGATCCAGCCCGCCTGAATCCCGATGAGCGCGACACCCTCGACGGTCGTCGTGACCGGCGCGGCGGGCCGGCTGGGCCGGGCGGTCGCGGAAGCCTTCGCCGCGGGCGGCGCGAATCTCGTCCTCGTCGGCTCGCGCCGCGCGCCGCTCGTAGCGGCCTTCGGCGACGACGGCCCGCGCCGCCTGATCGCGCCGGCCGATCTCCTCGAGCGGAAGCAGGCGGACGGCGCGGTCGAGGCCGCACTGGCGCGCTTCGGGCGCATCGACGTGCTCTGCAACGTCGCGGGCGGCTTCCGGATGGGGCCGCCCGTCCACGAGACGAGCGACGGCGACTGGAACTTCCTCCTGGACGTGAACGTGCGGACGATGTGGAACGCCGTGCGCGCGGTCGTCCCCCACATGGTCGCGGCGGGCGGCGGCCGCATCGTCAACGTCGGCGCGCACGCGGCGCTCAAAGGTGTCGCGGGGATGGGCGCCTACTGCGCCGCGAAGAGCGCGGTGATCCGGCTCACCGAGGCGATGGCGGCCGAGCTGCGCGAGAAGAACGTCAACGTCAACTGCGTGCTGCCGACGATCCTCGATACGCCCGAGAATCGCGCGGCGATGCCGACGGCGGACCCGGCCCACTGGGTCGCGCTTCCGGACATGGCGCGGGTGTTCCTGTTCCTGGCCTCGGACGATGCGCGCGCCCTGCACGGCGCGGCGATTCCGGTGACCGCGCTCAGCTAGCGCCGCGCGGCCCATCCCCAGTCATCGCCTCCGAGGGCGTCGGCGGCTCCCGGCCGCTCGCCGTGCGCTCCGCCGCCGGCGCTCGACGCCGTCGAGGTTGAGTGCGCGCCGACACCCGTCGAAGGCGTCGCCGCCGTCGCCTCGCGTTCGAGAATCGTCCGCAGTCCTACGCCCGGTCGCGGTCGGTGCTGACAGCCGCTCGGCGCGGCGGCGCGAACAATCGCGTCACGTCAAGGGCAAGGAGAACGACAATGAAGCGATCGTTCGCGAAGCTGCGCAGAGGCGTGCCGGCCCTGCGACGCTACCAGGAAGGACGCTGGGGCTACATTCTCGCGTGGCTGCTGGGAGTGCCGATCCCCATCCTGATTCTCGTCTACCTCTTGCGCGGCTGCACGTAGTCGCGGAACCGGAAGGAGCGATGCGATGAGGAAGTACGGCAAGGCGGCTCAGTCGAAAGTCAAGCGGGCGATGCACGAGCGCAAGCGCGGCACGCTCAAGAGCGGGCGCTCGGGCCGCAAGGTCACGAGCCGCAAGCAGGCGATCGCCATCGGCCTCTCGGAGGCCCGGAAGGCGGGCGCGAAGGTTCCCAAGAGGAAGAGCGCGAGCAAGCGCACCTCTGCCAAGCGCACCTCCGCGAAGCGCACCTCGGCCAAACGCACGTCCAAACGCGTGTCCGCCAGGCGGACCACGCGCCGGTCTTCGAAGCGCGCGACGCGCAGGACCTAGCTCGTCGGCGCGAGGTCAGTGCAGCCCGCGGCGGCGTGCCCGCGCACTTGCCTGGGCTATCGATCTCGCGTTGTCGGCGGCGATTGCCGCGCACACCTCGTCGAGCGCGCGCAGATAGTCGGGTTTCTCCCGCCCTGGCTTCCGTGCGGACTTGGACGTAGAGGACGGCTTGGATTTGGCTGCCATGGGAACTCCGCAAGGAAAGACCGGAAGACCTGCATCCTTCCACAGGCAAGGGGTGTGCCAAACGGCGGGGCATTCCGCCCACGCCCGTCGCGCTCGCACGCAGGGAGCCGCGGGCGCGTGATCCCGTGAACGAATTGCAGGCAATAATTGCCACGAGCGCCTCCGCGAACGCGTTTTCCCCCGGACGCACGCCTCGGCAGGGGGCCGGCATGCCACCCTGTCGGCGATGTCCGACGCAATGCGGCGGCGCGCGCCGACAGCGCCGCGCGCGCGAGCGTCGTAGCCTGCGAAGGGCACGCCGGACGTGCACCAGAGGAGACATGGCGATGACCGACAGCACCGAGCGCCGCGGCGCAGGCGACCGCACTCGCGTCAACATGGACCAGGAGCACGAGGTCCGCTACTGGACGCGGAAATTCAACGTGAGCCGCGAGGCACTGCAAAGGGCGGTGGACGCCGCGGGCCCCATGGTGTCGGCCGTCGAGCGCGAGCTGCGCGGCTCCTCGTCATCGCGGTCGTAGCGGCACGCGAGCCTCGGGCGCATGTTTCGGGCGAGCCGCACCGCCGGCGCAACCTCGACCGGGGAGGCGCCGGACGCGGCGCCTGTCATGGCGCGGACGGACACCGGGAACGAGCGCACGCTCAAGATCGCGAGCTACAACGTCAATGGCGTCAACGGGCGCCTGCCGCACCTCCTTGAGTGGCTCGCGAGCGAGAGTCCCGACGTCGCCTGGCTGCAGGAGCTCAAGACGGACGACACGAAATTTCCGGCGCGTGCGATGGAAGCCGCAGGCTATGGCGCAGTCTGGCACGGCCAGCGCTCCCACCACGGCGTTGCGATCCTCGCCCGCGGCGAAACGCCGAAGGAGCGCCGGCGCGGGCTGCCCGGGGACGCGTCGGACCGGCAGGCGCGCTATCTCGAGGCCGAGGCCAAGGGCTTCGTCGTCGCATCGGTCTATCTTCCGAACGGCAATCCGTGTCCTTCGCCGAACTTCAGCTACAAGCTGCGGTGGTTCGGCCGCCTCATCGGTCACGCGAAAGAGCTGTACGGCTCGCGCCGCCCGGTGGTGCTGGGCGGCGACCTCAACGTCGTGCCGACCGATTTCGACATCTACAACCCCTCATGGTGGCGCTTCGACGCGGTGATGCAGCCGGAAACGCGCGCGGCGTACCGGATGCTGCTGGCGCAGGGATGGACCGATGCCGCGCGGCATCTGCACGAGGCGGAGCCGCAATACACGTACTGGGTGAACGAGCACGCCTTCCGCCGGAATCATGGATTCCGCCTCGACTTCCTCCTCTGCAACGCCGCGGCGCGCAGCGCGCTGCGGGCGACCGGGGTGGACGTCCGGTTCCGCGACGGCGTGCGGCCGAGCGATCACGCGCCGGTGTGGATAACGATCGCGCCGCCGCGGCAGCAGGCCGCATGACGACGCGGCTCGACAACGTGTTGCGCCGCGAGATCCTCGCCGACGGGAAGGCCTACGTCGTCACGCTCACGCCGATCGGGCTCAAGGTGGCGGCAAAGGGCCGCCGCAACGGCATCGAGCTGACCTGGGACGCGCTCGTCGACGGCGAGGCCGCCCTCGCCGTCGCACTCAATGCATCGCTGCGTCGATTGCCCGCGCCGACGCCACGCCGCGGCAGGACCGCGCGCGCAGCACGACGCTGACCGGAGGCCGCCGTGGACGTCCAGGACCTGCTCTTCACGATGCTGGTTCGCCTCGTCCTGCCGCTGTGGGTGCTGGCGGGACTCGCCGACTGGGCATGCCACCGCGCGACGCGAATCGAGCTCAGGGGCGGCGTCACCGAGTCCAACTTCCATCTCGGGCTCTACGGCCTGTTCGCCATGGGCCTCGCCGCGTTGACCCTCGAGACGACGACCGGCGTACTTCTGCTCCTGCTCGCGCTCTGGCTCGCGCACGAGGCGCTCACGTGGATCGAGCTCCGCTACGTCGTGCGCCGGCGCGAGGTCCGGCCGATCGAGCAGATCGTGCACGCCTTCCTCGAGCTCCTGCCCCTGACCGCGATCGTGATCCTCGCGGCGCTCAACCCGGACGCGTCGGTCGGGCTCGTCGACTGGAGCGCCGCGGACTGGGCGCTGCGCTCACGGATCCTGCCCGAACCGGTCGCAGAAATCGGTGCCCTCGTCGCGGCAACCGTGCTCCTCAACCTGGTCCCGCTCGTCGAGGAGAACCTGCGCTGCCGGCGCAAGGTCGTGCCGTTCCGCGGAGCGCGCCTGCTCTATCCGTGATCCCGATGCGACCGCGCTCCGCCGGAATCGCTCCACGCCGCCTGCTCGCGCGCGCGGCGCCGATGCTGCTTGCCGGTGCGGCGATCGGACTCTGGTACGCCGCGGCTCGGCGCAGGCGGCGCTGGCACGCACGCGACGTCGTGGACATCGCCGTCGAGGATTCCTTTCCCGCGAGCGACCCGCCGTGCTGGACCACGGGGCGATGAACTCGCGTCATGCCCGCCGGAGCATCGATCTTCGCCGTCAGGACGCAATCCGAAAAATCCCGGACCTTCGGGTTGCGGGCGGCCCCTGCGCCGCCGACGGTTGCTGCCGGGCGAAGATCGACCGCACGCTCTCCATCGTGTCGGCGTCGGACGCGTCCTTGTCGGGCCGGTAGCCCTTGACGCGGGCGAAGCGGAGCGCGAGGCCGCCCGGGTAGCGCGGGCTCCTCTGCAGGTCGTTGAACGCCACCTCGACCACGAGCTCCGGACGGACGTGCACGACTCCGTCGCCGCGCGCGACCTCGCGCTTCAGGAGCTCCGCGGTCTGCCACTGCAACATCGCGTCCGTCATGCCCTTGAACGTCTTGCCGAGCATCACGAATTCGCCGGTCGCCGGGTCGGGCGCTCCCAGGTGCAGATTGGAGAGCCAGCCGCGGCGGCGGCCGTGCCCCCACTCCGCCGCGAGCACGACGAGATCCAGCGTGTGGCTGCGCTTGACCTTCCGCCACGAGGCGCTGCGGGCGCCCGGCTCGTAGGCGGCGTCGAGCGCCTTCACCATCACGCCCTCGTGCCCGCGCGCCACCGCATCCTCGTAGAACGCCGCGGCCGCGGCGACGTCGCCCGTGACGAGCCGCGGCGCGAGGAGCCTGCCGCGAAGCACGGCGGCGAGCGCGGCGTGGCGCGCCGACGCAGGCCGCGCCAGCAGATCCTGGTCGTCGCGGCGAAGGCAATCGAAGAAGAAGACCGACAGCGGATAGCGCTTCCGCATTTCGTCGATGTCGAGAACGCGGCCGAAGCGGCTCATCGTCTCCTGGAACGGGTACGGCGCACCGTCGGGCTTGAGCGCGATCGCCTCGCCGTCGAGGATCA
>DASQBO010000445.1:0-5451 GCA_035635175.1 Casimicrobiaceae bacterium
CTACTGGTCGGTGAACGACGTCGGGCGCGTGATCAATCCGCTGATCGTCGAAGGGCAGATCGAGGGCGGCGCCGCGCAGGGGATCGGACAGGCGCTCTGCGAGCAGTTCGTCTACGAGCCGGGCTCGGGCCAGGCGCTGACGGCGAGCTTCCTCGACTACGCGCTCCCGCGCGCGACGATGTTCCGCCACTTCGCGACGGCGACCGACGAGTCGACGCCTTGCCGCAACAACGCGATGGGCGTGAAGGGCGTGGGCGAGCTCGGGACGATCGGCGCGACGCCGGCCGTCGTCAACGCCGTGGTCGACGCGCTTGCGCGAGCGGGCGCGGGCGAGCGCGCGCTCGCGCTGCAGATGCCGCTCACCTCGGAGCGTATCTGGCACGCGCTTCGCTTCTAGCGTTCCTGTGTCTTAAAATCGGCGTCGGCCGCGGCTGCTGGCCGCCGGTACGCCGGCACATCCGTCACGGACCTGAGGAACATCGTCGAATGTCGCTGCGCCTGCTCTGCTGGTTGCCGCTCGTCGCCTGTGCGGTGCTGTCCACTACAACCGCGGCGTCCGACCTCGTCTTCTCGGTGACGGAAGGCGTCACCTATCAGGCGACGCCCAAGGAGATCCGCGACAAGTTCGAGCCGCTCGCGGTGGCGCTCGGGTCCGCGCTCAAGCGCAACGTCCGGATCGTGCTGGTCCCGAAGTACGACGACGTGCGCGCGGGACTCGCGAAGCAGGAGTACGACCTCGCGTTCATCCACCCGTCGCACGTGGCGCTCGCCGAGATCAAGGCGGGCCGCTACAAGTCGGTTGCGTGGACGACGGGCTACACCGAGTACACCGTGTCGCTGATGGTGAAGCCCAACGACCCGGCAAAGGCGCTGGCCGACCTCAAGGGCCGCAAGCTCGTCACGCCGGACCCCGATTCGATCACCGCGTGGATGGTGCGGGCGATGCTCCGCTCGGGCAAGATCGGCAGCGACGATCTCAAGGTGCTCACGACGCGCTACCAGGACGCGGTCCCGTTCTACCTGGAGTACGGGTTCGCCGACGTCGGCGCGACCGCCGCGAACTCCGTGGTCAAGGAGTGGACGGACAAGGGCGGCAAGGTGTTCCTGAAGTCGCGCTCGGTGCCGATCAAGTACTTCATCGTCTCGACCAAGCTTCCCGCCGACGAGCAGGAGCGCATCCAGCGCGCGCTCGTCACGCTCGCGCAGTCCGACCAGGGCAAGCAGGTGCTCGCGGCGGTCGGGTATCGCGGCTTCGTGACGCCCGACCCGGCGGTCGACACCTCCGCGATCGCCTGGCTCGGGCTCTGACCCGCGGCAACGAAGCTCGCGTCGGCTGCGCGCTCCGCTGCGGCCGAGGGCAGGCGCGAGGGCGATCGGGTCCGGCGCAGGCGGGATGCGGTAGCATGGCGGCCCGCCATGGACTTCGCCTTCATCCTCGATCCGCTGCCGCTGCTCAAGCCTTACAAGGACTCGAGCATCGCGATGATGCGCGCGCTCGTCGCGCGCGGTCACCGCGTGTTCGCGCTCGAGCCGGCCGACGTCTACTGGTCGCTCGGGACGACGAAGGCGCGCGTGGTTCCGCTCGAGGTGCGCACGACCAACCTCGACTGGTACGCGGCCGGCGCGCCGCAGGACCGCCGCCTCGCCGAGTTCGCGGCGGTCGTGATGCGCAAGGACCCGCCGTTCGACATGGAGTACGTCTACGCGACCTACCTCCTCGAGGCGGCGGAGCGCGAGGGTGCGCGCGTGTTCAACCGGCCGCGCGCGATCCGCGACAACAACGAGAAGCTGGCGATCGCGAAGTTCGCGGAGTTCGTCGCCCCGACGCTCGTCACGCGCGACGCGGAGCGCATCGGCGAGTTCATCGACGCGCACGGCGACGTCGTCGTGAAGCCGCTCGACGGCATGGGCGGGACGTCCGTGTTCCGCGTCCGGGCCGACGACCCGAACCGCAACGTGATCGTCGAGACCGTGGGCCGGGACGGCGACCGCACGGTGATGGCGCAGCGCTACCTGCCGGCGATCGCCGACGGCGACAAGCGCGTGCTGCTGATCGCGGGCGAGGTCGTCCCGTTCGCGCTCGCGCGGATCCCGAAAGCCGGCGAGACGCGCGGCAACCTGGCTGCGGGCGGGCGCGGGGTCGCGCGGCCGTTGACCGCGCGCGACCGCGAGATCGCGGCGTCGCTCGGCCCCAGGCTCTGGGCCGAAGGGCTGCTCGTGGTCGGGCTCGACGTCATCGGCGACTACCTGACCGAAGTCAACGTGACGAGCCCGACGTGCTTCGTCGAGATCTCCGAGCAGTCCGGCTTCGACGTCGGCGGGATGTTCGCCGACGCGCTGGTCCGCGCCTGCGGCTAGCGGCCGCGACGCGTGCTACCATGAACCGCCCCCGCTCCTCCGCCGCCGGGACGACCGCGGATCGACGATGATCGGCATCCTGATCGTGGCCCACGACACGCTGGGCGAGAGCCTCGTGCGGGCCGTGACGCACGTGCTCGGGACGCGTCCGCCCCAGCTCGAAGTGCTCTCGGTCGCCGCCACCGACGATCCGGCCGATCTGCTGCCCGCGGCGCGCGAGCTCGTCGCGCGGCTCGACACCGGCAGCGGAGTGCTGATCTTCTCCGATCTCTACGGCGCCACGCCGTGCAACCTCGCGGCGAAGCTCGTCAAGCGCGGCCGCGTCGAGGTCGTCGCAGGCGTCAACCTGCCGATGCTCGTGCGGGCATTCACGTACCGCAGCCGCGGGATGGACACGACGATCAAGAAGGCGATCTCCGGAGCGTGCGACGGCGTGCTGCGCATCGAGGTCGACCCCGCCTATGCAGCAACGCGAAGTTGAGATCGTGAACAAGCTCGGGCTGCACGCGCGGGCGTCCGCGAAGCTCACGCAGCTCGCCGCCAGGTACCAATGCGACGTCGCGATGGCCCGCAGCAACCGCAAGGTCAACGCCAAGAGCATCATGGGCGTGATGATGCTGGCGGCGGGCAAGGGCGCGAAGGTGACCCTCGAGACCGACGGTCCCGACGAGGCCGAGGCGATGGACGCGCTCGTGGCGCTGATCGGCGACTGCTTCGGCGAAGGGCAATGAGTGCCTGCCATGGCGCGAGCGAGCGCGGGAGGGGTTGCACGGGGTCCCGGCGCGGAAGGCGACGGACCGGGGAACCAACGGGTCGCGGGGGCGCTCCATACCCGAAGGCCGCCCGCACGGGTCGCGCGGGCGGCGACTCGAACCGGCACGGGGGACTCCGATGCAGACCTGCGAAGTCGAGGTGCGCCATCCGCTCGGGCTCCACGCCCGGGTGGCCGCACGGATCGTCCACGGGGCGTCGCGCTTCCGCTGCAACATCGCGCTCGTCTGCCGCGGGCGGCGCGCGAGCGCCCGCAGCATCGTGGCGCTCCTGATGCTCGCCGCGGCGGTCGGCGCCTCGGTGCGGGTGGAGGTCGACGGGCCGGACGAGCAGGAGGCGATCGCCGTCGTCGCGCAGCTCGTCCGCGGCGACACGGCGTAAGCACGGCGGCGCGCGCGGCCGCGAGCGCCGCGCGATGACGAGCTTCGCGCTGCACGGGGTCGGCGTCTCGGGCGGCATCGCCATCGGCCGCGCGCAGCTCGTCTCGCACGCGACGCTCGAGGTCGCGCACTACGCGATCGCCGCGCACGAGGTCGACGCCGAGATCGCCCGGTTCGGCAATGCCGTGCGCGAGGTGCAGCGCGAGCTCGAGGGGCTGCACAGCGCGATGACGGGCGGCGACGCGCCGGCCGAGTTCGGCGCGTTCCTCGACGTCCACTGGATGATCCTCACCGATCCGACGCTGTCGGAGACGCCGCGGCGGATCATCGCCGAGCAGCGCTGCAACGCCGAGTGGGCGCTCGTCCAGCAGATGAACGTGCTGGTCGAGCAGTTCGACGGCATCGACGATCCGTACCTGCGCGAGCGCAAGGCCGACGTCGTCCAGGTCGTCGAGCGGATCCTGAAGCGGCTCCTGGGCAAGCCGGGCACCGTCGCGCCGGCGGGCGCCGAGCAGCACACGATCCTGGTCGCACACGACCTCTCGCCGGCGGACGTGATCCAGTTCAAGCAGCACCGCTTCGCCGCGTTCCTGACGGACATCGGCGGGGCGACGTCGCACACCGCGATCGTCGCGCGGAGCCTCGCCGTCCCCGCGGTCGTCGCCACGCACAACGCGCGGCAGCTGATCCGCGAGAACGAGCTCCTCATCGT
Organism: Casimicrobiaceae bacterium; assembly: GCA_035635175.1. Classification (GTDB taxonomy): domain Bacteria; phylum Pseudomonadota; class Gammaproteobacteria; order Burkholderiales; family Casimicrobiaceae; genus CAIWHR01. The sequence continues at coordinate 4,222 of DASQBO010000445.1, forward strand.
CGACGGCACGAACAACGTCGTCATCGTCAACCCAGACAAATCGGTGCTGGCCGAGTACCGGCTGAAGCAGGGCGAGCTGTCGCTCGAGCGGGCGCGGCTGAAGCGGCTCGTCACGAAGCCCGCGACGACGATCGACGGCGTCGAGATCGAGCTCCAGGCGAACATCGAGCTGCCCGGCGACCTGCCGCAGACGCTCGAGAACGGCGCCACCGGCGTGGGCCTCTTCCGCTCCGAATTCCTGTTCCTCAACCGGGAGGGGCTGCCCTCCGAGGACGAGCAGTTCGAGGCCTACCGCGCGGTCGCCGAGGGGATGGCTGGCAAGCCGGTGACGATCCGCACGTTCGACCTCGGTGCCGACAAGCAGGCTGCCGGCCTCGACGGGCTCGCGCGCGTCGCGCCGAATCCCGCGCTCGGCTTGCGCGCGGTGCGCTTTTGCCTCGCGGAGCCGCGCGTGTTCCTGACGCAGCTGCGCGCGATCCTGCGTGCGTCGCACTACGGCAACGTCAAGATCCTGATCCCGATGCTCGCGTCGGTCGGCGAGATCGACCAGACCCTCGCGATGATCGCGCAGGCGAAGGAGACGCTGCGCGAGCAGGGCGTGCCGTTCGATTCGGGCGTGCCAATCGGCGGCATGATCGAGATTCCCGCCGCGGTGCTCGCGATCTCGGCGTTCCTGAAGCGGCTCGACTTCCTGTCGATCGGCACCAACGACCTGATCCAGTACACGCTCGCGGTCGACCGCGCCGACGACGCGGTGTCGCATCTCTACGATCCGCTGCACCCGGCGGTGCTGAAGCTCCTCGCCATGGCGATCGCCGCCGCGGACAAGGCGAAGGTCCCGATCGCCGTGTGCGGCGAGATGGCAGGCGACGTGCGGCTCACGCGGCTGCTCCTCGGCCTGGGCCTCACCAATCTCTCGATGCACCCGGCGCACCTGCTCTCGATCAAGCAGCGCGTGCTGACGACCGACGTGGCGCAGGCGAAGGCGCAGGTCGAGCGGATCAAGCGCACCGACGACCCGGTGCGGCTCACGGCGTTCCTCGATCGGCTCAACGCCTGAGCGCTCGCGGCTTCCGCCGCGGGCCATGACAATGGCATAATCGCCGCGGTGCGCGCGATCGCCGGAATTTCCGCGACGCCGCGCGGTTTACGGTGAGACGATGCGAAGTCAATCGATGCGGCGGAAGGTCCGGACGTGGGGCAGCCGCGCGGCGGCGGTCCTGCTGCTCG
>DASQBO010000446.1:0-5535 GCA_035635175.1 Casimicrobiaceae bacterium
CGCCTCGTGCGGCCGTCGCGCTTCGCGTGCGCTGCAGCCTCCGATCCGATGTGGCCTCCGCTCCGTCGAATTTCACCGCTACTCGGAGGGGTCGGCCGCTGCGGCGACTCGCGATCGCTCGCTGCCCCTTGGCGCTTCGCGCCGGGGGGAACGCGCGAGCGGCGGAGAGGGGCCCCGCGCGCGGAGCGCGTGGGGATCGGAGCACGCGCGAGCGCGTCCTGAGGCCGACCTCGCGGCCTGCGAACGCCTCGTCAGCGCGGAGGCCGAACCGGCTTGCCGCTCGCGCCGTTACTCGGCGCTGCCGGCGGTGTCCTCACCGAAGCGCTCGCGGATCCTCCCCTCGTCGAGCTCGCCGAACGTGTAGGACGCCTCGAGCCACATGACGTTGATGATGCCGAACGCGAGCGCGGCGGCGATGCCCAGGACCCACGTGAAGTACCACACGCTGTTGATCTCCTAGTAGAGCGAGGGCCCGGCCTCGCGCACCTGGCTCTCGGTGACCTTGCCGCGCATGACGCGGTACGCCCAGCCGGTGTAGGCCACGATCAGCGGCAGGAAGATCAGCACCGCCCAGAACATGATCTGCAGCGTCCGCGGGCTCGACACGGAATCGTAGAGCGTCAGGCTGCTGCGCGGGTCGCTCGACGACGGCATGACGAACGGAAACAGCGCGCCGCCCGCCGTCAGCACGACGCCGGCTACGGCGGCCGAGGAAAGGACGAACGCGAGCATCGCCCGCTGCCGTGCCGCGGCGAGGAGCGCGAGCAGCGCGGCAGCGATCGCCGCGAGCGGGACGACGAGCGGCCACGGCGACAGCGGGTGGGCGGCGAGCCAGCTGCCGGGGCCGTGCGCGACCGTCTTCGCGAGCGGCACGAACGCCGAGTTCGCGGGCGGCATGGACGAGATCGCATAGCCGTCGATGCCCGTCGCGATCCACAAGCCGGCACCGGCGAAAGCGACGACGAACAGCGCGCCGGCGATCCGCGCGGCGGCGGCCGCCCGCCGGAAGACTGCGCCCTCGGTGCGAAGCTGCAGGTAGATCGCGCCGTGCATGGCGAGGAGCGCCACGCTCACGACGCCCGCGAGGAGCGCGAACGGATTGAGGAGGCCGAAGAAGGAGCCCGTGTAGTGGACGCGCAGCTCCTGGTCGAAATGGAACGGCACGCCCTGGAGCAGGTTGCCGAAGGCGACGCCGAACACGAGCAGCGGCACCGTGCCGCCGACGAAGATGCCCCAGTCCCACGCGTTGCGCCAGCGCGGGTCCGGCACCTTGCTGCGATAGTCGAAGCCGACCGGGCGGAAGAAGAGCGCGAACAGGGTCAGGATCAGCGCGACGTAGAAGCCCGAGAACGCGGTCGCGTACACGAGCGGCCACGCGGCGAACGTCGCGCCGCCCGCCGTGATGAACCACACCTGGTTGCCTTCCCAGTGCGGGCCGATCGTGTTGAGCATCACGCGCCGCTCGTCGTCGGTCCGGCCCACGAACGGCAGGAGCGTGCCGATGCCGAGGTCCTTGCCGTCCATCACGGCGAAGCCGACGAGGAGCACGCCCACGAACGCCCACCAGATGAGCTTCAGCGTCGCATAGTCGAAGGCGTAGATCATCGGGCGCTCACACCGGACCCGTGAGGCGCGTGGCCGCGGTCTCGAAGTGGTAGCGGCCGGTCCCGAGCGACGACGGGCCGAGCCGCGCGTACTTGAGCATCAGGTAGAGCTCGACGACGAGCAGCCCCGTGTAGAACGCGACGAAGCCGGCGAGGCTGAACCAGATCTGCCCGGCCGTCACGCTCGACACGGAGAGGTACGTGGGCAGCACCTCGCTGATCGACCAGGGCTGGCGCCCGTACTCGGCGACGATCCACCCGAGCGACGTCGCGACCCAGGGCAGCGGAATGCTCCACAGCGCGAGGTGCATGAGCCAGCGGTTATCGGCGAGCCGGCGGCGCGCGAGGATCACGAACGCCGCGGCGAACAGGAACAGGAACCACAGCGAGAGCCCGACCATGATGCGGAAGGACCAGAACAGCGGCGCCACCTTGGGGATCGTGTCGCGGACGGCGCTCCGGATCTGCTCGGGCGTCGCGTCGACGACGTTCGGCGCGTACTTCCTGAGCAGGAGGCCGTAGCCCAGGTCCGTCTTGAGCTGCGCGAGCTCCGCCGCCGCTTCGGGCGAGCGGTCGCCGCCCTTGACGCGCTGGAGGGCGGCGTACGCCTTCATCCCGTTGCGGATGCGCGCCTCGTGCTCGCGCTTGAGGTCCTTGATGCCCGTGACGGGGGTGTCGAAGGAGCGCGTGGCAATCAAGCCCATGAGCCAGGGGATCTTGATCGCGAAGTGCGTCTTCTCGGCCTCCTGATCCGGGAATCCGAAGGCCGTGAACGACGCCGGCGGCTTCTCGGTCTCCCATTCGGCCTCGATCGCGGCGAGCTTCACCTTCTGCACTTCGCCGGTCGAGTACCCGGACTCGTCGCCGAGCACGATCACCGAGAGCGCGGAGGCGAGCCCGAAGCCGGCGGCGACGGCGAAGGAGCGGATCGCGAACGACGGGTCGCGTCCGCGCAGCAGGTACCACGACGAGAGGCCGAGCACGAACACCGAGGCCGTGACGTAGCCCGCCGCCACCGTGTGCACGAACTTGGGGCCGGCGACCGGATTGAACAGGAGGTCGTAGAAGCTCGTGAGCTCCATGCGCATCGTCTCGTGGTTGAACTCGGCGCCGACCGGGTTCTGCATCCACGCGTTGGCGATGAGAATCCACAGCGCGGAGAGGTTCGAGCCGAGCGCCACGAGGAACGTCACCAGCAGGTGCTGGACTTTCGAGAGCCGGTCCCAGCTGAAGAAGAACATTCCCACGAACGTCGACTCGAGGAAGAACGCCATCAGCCCCTCGACCGCGAGCGGCGCGCCGAAGATGTCGCCGACGTAGTGCGAGTAGTACGCCCAGTTGGTGCCGAACTGGAACTCCATCGTGATGCCGGTCGCGACGCCCATCACGAAGTTGATGCCGAAGAGCTTGCCCCAGAACCGCGTCATGTCGCGGTAGATCTCCTTGCCCGTCATCACGTAGACGGACTCCATGATCACCAGGATCCACGCAAGCCCGAGGGTCAGCGGAACGAACAGGAAGTGGTAGAGCGCCGTCGCGGCGAACTGCAGCCGCGAGAGGTCGACGACGTCAAGGTCGGGCATCGGGGCCTGCGGACGGTGGGACCGGAACGAGGAGCTGCGCGGCGACGCGGTCGGGCGCGACGCTCATCCGCGGCGCGAGCGGCGCGCTGAAGCAGAGCCACCAGAGCAGGGCCAGCGCCCCCGTCTTCAGGACGAGCACGAGCGCGACTTCGCGCGCGAGCGGCGAGGCGCGGTTCCAGCGAGCCCGGCAAACGGCGGCGAGGAATCGCATGGCAGGGTCGGGCCGCCCGACAGACGCGGCTCCGATGGCGCAGCATAATGCCGCGAAGGTGACTCCGGCAACGGGGACGGCGTACCGGTCCGGCGCGGTCCCGCCGCGGCGAGCGTGCGCAGGGCCTTGAATCCGGCGCGGAAATCCCTATTTCCCATGCAGCCATTGCAGCCGGGGGAACGATGCGTTTCGACAAGCTCACGACCAAATTCCAGCAGGCCCTGGCCGACGCCCAGAGCATGGCGCTCGGCAACGACAACGGCTTCATCGAGCCGGCGCATCTGCTGTCCGCGTTGCTCGAGCAGGAGGACGGGGGCACCGCATCGCTCCTGTCCCGCGCCGGCGTCGCCGTGCCGAAGGTCAAGACCGGGCTCGCGAAGCTCATCGAGCGGCTGCCGAAGGTCGAAGGGCAGGGAGGCGAGATCACGGTCTCGCGCGATCTCGGCAACCTGCTGAACCTCACCGACAAGGAAGCGGTCAAGCGCGGCGACCAGTTCATCGCGAGCGAGCTCTTCCTGCTCGCGCTCGCCGACGACAAGGGCGACACGGGCCGGCTGCTCAAGGACAACGGCCTCACGCGCAAGGCGCTCGAGAAGGCGATCGAAGCCGTGCGGGGCGGCTCGGGCATCGACACGCAGGAGGCCGAAGGGCAGCGGGAGGCGCTCAGGAAGTACACGATCGACCTGACCGAGCGCGCGCGCGAGGGCAAGCTCGACCCGGTCATCGGCCGCGACGACGAGATCCGGCGGACGATCCAGATCCTCCAGCGCCGCACCAAGAACAATCCGGTGCTGATCGGGGAGCCCGGCGTCGGCAAGACCGCGATCGTCGAAGGCCTCGCGCAGCGCATCGTCGACGGCGAAGTCCCCGAGACGCTCAAGGGCAAGCGCGTGCTGTCGCTCGACATGGCGGCGCTGCTCGCCGGCGCCAAGTACCGCGGCGAGTTCGAGGAGCGGTTGAAGGCCGTCCTCAAGGACATCGCGGCCGACGCCGGCAAGACGATCGTCTTCATCGACGAGCTGCACACGATGGTCGGCGCGGGCAAGGCCGAGGGCGCGATCGACGCCGGCAACATGCTCAAGCCGGCGCTCGCGCGGGGAGAGCTGCACTGCGTCGGGGCGACGACGCTCGACGAATATCGCAAGTACGTCGAGAAGGACGCGGCGCTCGAGCGCCGGTTCCAGAAGGTGCTGGTCGACGAGCCGTCGGTCGAGTCGACAATCGCGATCCTGCGGGGCCTGCAGGAGCGCTACGAGATCCACCACGGCGTCGAGATCACCGACCCGGCGATCGTCGCGGCGGCCGAGCTCTCGCATCGCTACATCACCGACCGGTTCCTCCCCGACAAGGCGATCGATTTGATCGACGAGGCGGCCGCGCGGATCAAGATGGAGATCGACTCGAAGCCCGAGGCGATGGACCGACTCGACCGCCGGCTGATCCAGCTCAAGATCGAGCGCGAGGCGGTGAAGAAGGAGAAGGACGAAGCGTCGAAGAAGCGCCTGGGGGCGATCGAGGACGAGATCGCTCGGCTCGAGCGCGAGTACGCCGATCTCGACGAAGTGTGGCAGGCGGAGAAGGCGCAGGTCGAGGGCAGCAAGCACATCAAGGAGGAGATCGACAAGATCAAGCTCCAGATGGAGGACGCCAAGCGCAAGGGCGACTGGCAGAAGATGAGCGAGCTCCAGTACGGGAAGCTCCCGCAGCTCGAGGCGCAGCTCAAGAAAGCCGACCGGAAGCTCGCGAAGGAGGAGGCGAAGAAGCCCCAGCTCCTGCGCACGCAGGTCGGCGCCGAGGAGATCGCCGAGGTCGTCTCGCGCGCGACCGGCATCCCCGTCTCGAAGATGATGCAGGGCGAGCGCGACAAGCTCCTGCACATGGAGGCGGCGCTGCACAGGCGCGTCGTCGGCCAGGACGAGGCGGTGAAGCTCGTGGCGGACGCGATCCGCCGTTCCCGCTCGGGTCTCGCCGATCCCAACCGGCCCTACGGCTCGTTCCTCTTCCTCGGACCGACGGGGGTCGGCAAGACGGAACTGTGCAAGGCGCTCGCCGAATTCCTGTTCGACTCCGAGCAGCACCTGATCCGGATCGACATGTCCGAGTTCCAGGAGCGGCACTCGGTCGCGCGGCTGATCGG
>DASQBO010000447.1:0-7344 GCA_035635175.1 Casimicrobiaceae bacterium
GGTGTGGCTGCCGTCCGCGCTCGCCCGGAAGTACCCGGGCGCGGCGCGCGAGTGGGCGTGGCAATACGTGTTTGCGGCGGATCGCCGCTCACGCGATCCGCGCAGCGGCGCCGTCCGCCGCCATCACCTGAGCGACCAGGCGTTCCAGCGCGCGATGCGGCAGGCGGTGCGCGATGCGCGGATCGCGAAGCCAGCGACGCCGCACACGTTGCGGCACTCGTTCGCGACGCACCTGCTCGAATCGGGCTACGACATCCGGACCGTGCAGGAATTGCTCGGGCACGCGGACGTGCAGACGACGATGATCTACACGCACGTGCTGAACCGCGGCGGGCGGGCGGTGGTGAGCCCGCTCGGCGGGCTCGAGACGCTCGATCGATGAGGCGGCCCGAGGCGGGCCGCCACGGGATGCGCCGGGTTACGCCGGGTCCGGCGTGTCCGGCGCGGGTGCGGCCGGGGCCTCGCCCTCGCCCGGCGTCGCCTGACGTTCCTGCTTGCGCTTGAGCTTCTCTTCCTTCTTGCGCTTCTTCTCGAGTTCCTTCTGCCGCTTCTGGTATTCGTAGTTGGGTTTGGCCAACGCGACGCTCCTCGATGGTGGTCTCGGGCGGGGCCTCGGCGGGTCCGGCCCCCTGGATGTTCGGACGATAATACCCGCTCGCCCGGCCGAGCGCGCGTTCCATGCGACATTTGACCTACTTGCCCCTCCTCGCCGCGGCGCTCGTCCTCGCCGGCTGCGGCAGCGCTCCCCCCAAGGCGCCGGCGGCGTCCGCCCCGGCCGCGCCCTCGAAGGGCGGCTATTACAAGGACGACGGCCCGGGCGAGGCGCCGCCCGCCAATCTCGACGCGATTCCCGACGCGCAGCCGAAGCTCGAGCCGCTGCACCGCTTCGCGAACCGGCCGTACACGGTGTTCGGCCGGGAATACGTCCCCGCGACGTCGCTGCGCCCGTACAAGGAGCGCGGCATCGCGTCGTGGTACGGCCGCAAGTTCCACGGCGAGAAGACCTCGATCGGCGAGCCCTATGACATGTATGCGATGACCGCCGCGCATCCGACGCTGCCGCTCCCGTCGTACGCGCGGGTGACCGGCCTGGCCACGGGGAAGAGCGTCGTGGTTCGCGTGAACGACCGCGGCCCGTTCCTGCACGGTCGCGTCATCGATCTCTCGTACGCGGCCGCCGCCCGGATCGGGATCGCGCAGAAGGGAAGCGGCGAGGTGGAGGTCGAGGCGATCATCCCCGGCGAGACGGTGCTGGCCGCGGCGTCGCCGCTGCCGCCGGTCGAGCCCGCCGCGGCTCCGACAGCGGGGCCGCCGCCACCCGAGGCAGGACCCCCGATCCCCATCGCGCCGTCCGACGGAGGCTTCGTCGTTCAGCTCGGCGCCTTCTCGAATTACGCGAACGCGCAGAACTTCCAGGCGCGGCTCGCGAACCAACTCGCGCCGCTCGGGGTCGAAGCGAAGGTCCGGCAGGTGGGCGGGCTGTTCCGCGTCTTCGTGGGACCGTATCCCGCGCGCGAGGAGGCGCGACGCGAGGCGGACCGGCTCCGCGACACGTTCGGCCTCTCCACCACCGTCGGCGTGCATTAGCGGGCGAGCCCGCGGGGGTGATCCAGGGCGCGTGACGCCTCCGGACGACGGTAAGAATTGCAAGGTAACCGGCCTTCGAAATGGCGCGGCGTGCCGCCCGCAAGACCAGGCGGTGCGATCCGTTCGTTATAATCGTCAGGGAACGCAGTGAACGACATTTCCGCCGGACGCCGGCGGCTGCGGGCGGCGACGCCGCGGCAATCGAGCGACCGGCCTTGCCCGAGAGCCCCGTTGCCGCACGCCCCCCGCTTCCTCCTTGCGCTTGCCGCGCTCGCGCTTCTCGCCGCCGTCCCCGCGCGCGCGCAGCTCACCATCGAGATCGTCGGCGGCTCCGGCACCGCCATCCCGATCTCGGTCGTCCCCTTCGAGAGCGAGTCGTCGTGGCCGCTCGGGATCACCGGCATCGTCGGCGCCGACCTCGCGCGGAGCGGCCTCTTCCGGCTCGTCGACGACGCCGGCATCTCGCCGCGGCCGTTCCGCACCGAGGACGTGCGCACCGCCGACTTCCGCGCGCGCGGCGCCGACGCGGTAGTCGTCGGCTCGATGCGCCCGCTCGGCGACGGCCGCGCCGACGTCCGCTTCGCGCTCGTCGACACCGTGCGCAGCGTGCAGCTAGCGGGGATGAGCTACACGGTCGCGCCGGCGCAGTTCCGCGCGACGGCGCACAAGATCGCCGACATCATCTACGAGAAGCTCACGGGCGACGTCGGCGTGTTCTCGACGCGGATCGCCTACATCACGAAGCAGGGCTCGCGCTACGAGCTGATCGTCGCCGACGCCGACGGCGGCAATCCGCAGCCGGTCGTCGCGTCGAACGAGCCGCTGCTCTCCCCCGCGTGGTCGCCCGACGGCTCCCGCCTCGCGTACGTATCGCTCGAGGCGAGAAAGCCGGTCGTCTACGTGCAGTCGCTCGCGACGGGCGGCCGGCAGGTGCTCGCGAGCTTCCGCGGCAGCAACAGCGCTCCGGCCTGGTCGCCGGACGGGCGCCGGCTCGTGGTCACGCTGTCGAAGGACGGCGGCTCGCAGCTCTATCTCATCAACGCGGACGGCAGCGGCGTCACGCGGCTGCTCAGCTCTCCCGGCATCGACACCGAGGCGTCGTTCACCCCCGACGGCAGGTCGATCCTGTTTGCGTCGGACCGCGGCGGCACGCCGCAGGTCTACCGCCTCAACCTCGCGACCAACGGCGTCGAGCGCCTCACGTTCGAAGGCAACTGGAACGTGTCGCCGCGGCCGACGCCCGACGGCAAGGGCTTCGTGTTCGTGAAGCGCGAAGGCGGCCGCTTCATGCTCGCGATCCAGGACTACGCGACGCGGCAGGTGCAGGTGCTGACGCAGGGGCCGCTCGACGAAAGCCCGAGCGTCGCGCCCAATTCGAAGCTCGTCATCTACGCGGCGCAGCAGGGGGGGCGTGGTATATTGGCCGCGACCTCTTCCGACGGCCGCGTGAAGCAGCGGCTCGTGTCCCCCGCCGCCGACGTGCGGGAGCCTGCCTGGGGGCCGCTCCTGCGTTGACGGCGCGCACACCCGCCGCCCGCACCGCATTCCACCGAGGAGGAAACAACATGCGCAAATGGATCATCGCTGCGATCGCGGTCATCGTGCTCGCGGGTTGTGCCAGCAAGGGCACGCAGGAAGCGGCGCCGGTCGAGGACAAGGGGGGCGCCACGACCACTGCGCCAGGCGCCACGACCTCGGGCGCGGGCGGCGCGGGCGTCGGCGGCACGCCGACGGCCTCGGCCCAGCCGGCGCACCGCGACCCGGCGAACGTCCTCTACCAGAAGCGCAGCATCTACTTCGACTTCGACGACTACGCGGTCAAGGACCAATACCGGCCCATCATCGAGGCGCACGCGAAGTACCTGCAGGGCAACCGCACGCTGCGCATCACGCTGCAGGGCAACACCGACGAGCGCGGGACGCGCGAGTACAACATTGCGCTCGGCCAGCGGCGCGCCGACGCGGTGAAGAAGCTGATGCTGCTCCTCGGCGCCACCGACGTGCAGATCGAGACGGTGAGCTTCGGCAAGGAGAAGCCGCGGCGCGAGGGCCACGACGAGACGTCGTGGGCCGAGAACCGCCGCGTGGACATCGTGTACGCCGGGGAATGAGACTCCTTGACTGAACGCTGCCGATTTCTCGCTGCGCTGGCGCTCGTCGCGCTGGCGCTGCCCGCGCGCGCCGCGCTCTTCGACGACGACGAGGCGCGCAAGCGGATCGAGGCGACCAACCAGCGGCTCGTGCAAGTCGAGCGGGAGCTGGGGGAACGGATCGCGGCGCTCGAATCGCAGCTCAAGAGCCAGGGGCTGGTCGAGCTCTTCACGCAGGTCGAGCAGCTCAAGTCCGACGTCGCGCGCCTGCGCGGGCAGATCGAGGTGCTGACCTACGAGCAGGAGCAGCAGCAGAAGCGCCAGCGCGACCTCTACGTCGACCTCGACTCGCGGCTGCGCAAGCTCGAAGGTGGTGCCGGAGCCGCGACGGGCGGTGCGGCCGAGGCGCCCCCGGCTGCAGCCGCTCCCCCGCCGCCGACCGCTGCCGCGCCGGCCGGCGCCGACGAGCAGCGCGTCTACGACGCGGCGCTCGACAAGTTCAAGGCCGGCAGCTACGGCGCGGCGATCGCGGGCTTCAACACGTTTCTCAAGACGTATCCGAAGAGCCCGCTCGCGGCGTCGGCGCAGTACTGGATCGGCAACGCGCAGTATGCGCAGAAGGACTTCCGCGGGGCGATCGCGACGCAGCGCCAGCTGATCGCCGCGTACCCGGACAGCCCGAAGGTGCCCGACGCGATGCTCAACATCGCGACCGCGCAGCTCGACCTCGGCGACGGCGCGGGCTCGCGGCGCACGCTCGAGGACCTGCTCGCGAAGTACCCGAAGTCCGAGGCCGCCGCCAAGGCGAAGCAGCGGCTCGGTGCGCGCTGACCCCCGCGGACGATCCCGCTCCTTCGCCGCGCGCGTGATCGCGTGGCAGAAGCGCCACGGCCGCCACGGCCTGCCGTGGCAGGACACGCGCGACCCGTACCGGATCTGGCTGTCCGAGATCATGCTGCAACAGACGCAGGTCGCGACGGTGCTGCCGTACTACGAGCGTTTCCTCGCCGCGTTTCCCGACGTCCGCGCGCTCGCGGCGGCGTCCGAGGATCGCGTGCTCGAGCGCTGGAGCGGTCTCGGCTACTACCGGCGCGCGCATCACCTCCACGCGGCGGCGAAGGCCGTCGTCGCGGAGCACGGCGGCGCGTTTCCCCGCGACGCGGCGACGATCGCGACGCTCCCGGGCGTCGGGCGGTCGACCGCCGCGGCCGTCGCCGCGTTCGCGTTCGGCGCGCGCGCGGCGATCCTCGACGGCAACGTGAAGCGCGTGCTCGCGCGGCACCGTGGCATCGCGGGCTGGCCCGGCGCGCCGAAGGTCGAGGCGGAGCTCTGGCGTGCCGCCGAGGCGTCGCTGCCGCGCGCGGCGATCGCGACGTACACGCAGGGGCTCATGGACCTCGGGGCTACGCTCTGCGCGCGGAGCGCGCCGCGCTGCGACGCGTGCCCGGTGGCGCGCGATTGCGTCGCGCGATTGCAGGGTCGCGCGGACGAGCTGCCGTCGCCACGTCCGAAGAAGACGCTGCCGCGACGTGCCGTGCGCGTGCTCGTGCTCGAGCGCGCGCGCACGCTCCTGCTCGAGAAGCGGCCGGCCGCCGGGATCTGGGGCGGCCTGTGGAGCCTGCCGGAAGCACCGGTCGACGCCGACGTCGTCGCGCACTGCCTCGCGCGCTGGGGCGCGCACGTCGGCGCCGGCGAAAAGCTCGCACCGATCGAGCACGGCTTCACGCACTATCGCCTGACGCTGCGACCGCAGCGGCTTGCGGTGCGCAGCTGGCCGCCGCGCGCGGAAGCGCCCGGCCTCGTGTGGCTCACCCGCGACGACGCGCTCGCGGCGGCGCTGCCCGCGCCGATCCGCACGCTTATCCGCGCTCTCTAAGCGCGGTCCGTTTCGTCATTCCCGCGCAGGCGGGGGATCCAGTCACTTGTGGAACGACACCGGGTTCCCGCGTGCGGGGGAACGACGGCGTCACCGTTGCTCCGGGTTCCAGCTTCGCAGATCCGGCGGCAGGAGCTGCTCGTGGTCCGGGTGGGCCTTGCGAAATGCGGCGAGCTCCCGCGCGGCGTCGTCCGTCCGGCCTTCGTCGCGGAGCCGTCGGATCTGAGCGATCCAGTCCGGCACCGACAATGACGGCGAGGTCTTCGCACGGCCCTTTGTTGCCTGCGCCTGCAGGACTCCGGCTGCTTCGAGGGATTTCCTGTCGGCGCTGTCCACGTCCGCCGCCGGCGCACGGCGTACGGCCCCCGGCGCCGACGCAAGGCCCGCGGCGCCTTCGCTCGCCCGCTGCGCCTCGCGGGGCGCTTCTGCCGGTGCGGCAGGAGGAGGTGCCGGCGCGACGGCTCCGGCGGCAGGCATCGCGCCATCGAGCTTCGACTCCTTCGCTTCGCGCTTCGGCGCATCGCCGGGAAAGGGTTGCGCGACGGGCGGCGCGGGCGGGGCGTTGGTCGCGGCGCGGGGCTCCGACGCGGCCGGCGCGCTCACGCTGTTCGACGGCGCGTGCGCGGCCGCTCGTTCCTGTGCAGGCGCGGCGCTTTCGTCCTCCTTCGCGCTCGCAGGCGCCGGCGGCGTGTCCGACACGACGGCCTTGTCGTCGCCGGTGCCGGCGACGCGATCCGGCTCCGTGAGTTGCAGCAGGCCGATCGCGATCGCGGCGATCGTCGCCGCGGCCGCGAGCGGCCACCACCAGCGCGGCGGCCGCAGCGCGGCGGGCCCGGCCGCCCGCGGTGTGTCGACCCGGTGCGGTCCGGCGCCAATCTCGCGGCGCGCCGCCGCGCGGATCGCGTCGTCGAGCGCCGGCGGCGGCTCCTCGGTCGACGCCGCGCGCCACGCGGCGTCGACGCGCTCGTCGTGCAGATCTTCCGGAGGGCGCGAGGTCATTTCAGATCTCCGAGCTCCGCGCGGAGCTTCGCAAGCGCATAGCGGATGCGGCTCTTGACGGTCTCGACGCCGACGCCGGTCAGCGTCGCGATCGCGGCGAGCTCGAGCCCGCCTTCCTGGTGCAGCAGGAACGCCTCGCGCTGCGCGGCGGGCAGCGCGCTCAACGCGGTCCTGAGCCGCGCGCCGGTCTCGCGCACGCCCGCGCGCACGTCGGGCTCGTCGGCGCGCGCGCCGGGGATCGCGTCGAGGGGATCATCGTCGTCATCCGCCGCCGCCGTCACGAGCTCCGCGTGCCCGCTCGCGCGCCAGTGATCGATCAGCCGATTGTGCGCGATGCGGTAGAGCCACGTCGCGAACTTCGCCGTCGGCGCGTAGCTCGCGCGCACGCGGATCACGCTCAGCCAGACGTCCTGGAACAGCTCGTCGGCGGTCCCCGCGCTGCCGCACTGCCGGACGAGGTAGCGGTAGACGCCGCCCTTGTGCCGCGCGTAGAGCGCGTCGAACGCGGCGGCATCGCCGGCGGCGTAAGCCTGCATCAGGTCTTCGTCGCCGGGGTCGTCGCGGCGGGCGGCGAGCGCGGTCGCGGGCATCGCGGCCGAGTATGCGAGGCGCGCGAACGCCGCGCAACCGGAGTCGCTCCCGCTGCGCCGGATCGCGGGGGATTGCGGGCGACGCGATCCGAACAAGGGAATCGAAGCGCGGGCGGCGGTCAACGATTCGGCGGGTCGGGCACGAACTGCGGCCACGCCGGAAAAGGGTTGGGTGTCCGCGCGATCACGGGCGGCGGCAGGA
>DASQBO010000448.1:0-2698 GCA_035635175.1 Casimicrobiaceae bacterium
GACGCCGCGCGCGCGTCGCGGCGGGTCGGGCTCGGCCTGACCGGGCTCGGCGACGCGCTCGCGATGCTCGGCGTGCGTTACGACGCCGACGCGGCGCGCGCCGTCGCCGCGGATGCGATGCGCACGATCAATGAGGCCGCTTACGTCGCCTCGGTCAAGATCGCGCGCGAGAAGGGCGCGTTTCCGTTGTGCGACCGCGAGCGCCATCTCGCCGCGCCGTTCGTCGCGGCGCTGCCGGCCGAGCTGCGGAGGGCGATCGCCCGCCACGGCATCCGCAACAGCCACCTGACCGCGATCGCGCCGGCGGGCACGATCAGCCTGCTCGCGGGCAACGTGTCGAGCGGGCTCGAGCCGATCTTCGCGCTCGCGTACGACCGCGCGGTGCGGCAGCCCGACGGCGAGCTCGCGCGCACGCCCGTCGCGAGCTACGCGCTGGCCGAGTTCCGGCGGCGCTTCGGCGCCAACGCGCCGCTTCCGGCGGCGTTCGCCACCGTCGAGGCGATCGCGCCGAATGCGCAGCTCGCGATGCAGGCGGCGCTGCAGGCGCACGTCGACAACGCCATCGCGAAGACCGTCAACGTCGCCGGCGACATCGCGCGCGACGCCTTCACCGCGATCTACCGCAGCGCCTACGCGCTCGGGCTCAAGGGGTGCACGGTGTTCCGTCCCAACCGCGTGACGGGCGCCGTGCTGTCGGTGCCGCCGACGATCGAGCGCTGCTGCGAGTTGCCTGCGTCTTGAATCAGAACCCGGCGGCCTGCCCGTCGCGCCGCGGGTCCGACGCCGCGAGGCAGCCGTCGCCCGAGCGCACGACGATCTGGCCGGCGCCGAAGTCCATGTAGGTGTCGGCGACCGATTTCAGCTCGTGACCGAGCGCGGCGAGGCCCGTGCGCAGCTCCGGCGCCGCTGCGGCCTCGAGATCGACCGACATGCCGCCGTTGACCTTCCACCGCGGCGCGTCGAGCGCCGCCTGCGGGTTCATGCCGTAGGTCAGGATCCGCACCATCGTCTGCACGTGGCCGGGCGGCTGGATCGGCCCGCCCATCACGCCGAAGGCTGCGAGGGGCGCGCCGTCGCGCGTCAGGAACCCCGGAATGATCGTGTGGAAGGGACGCTTGCCGCCGGCGACCTCGTTCGGGTGTCCGCGCACGAGGGAGAAGCCCGCGCCCCGGTTCTGCAGGCTGATGCCGGTGCCGGGCACGACGACGCCCGAGCCGAAGCCCATGTAGTTCGACTGGATCAGGGACACCATCATGCCGCTTGCGTCGGCCGCGCAAAGGTAGACGGTGCCGCCCTTCGGCGGATCGCCCGGCCCGAAGTCCTGCGCACGTTTCGGGTCGATGAGCCGCGCGCGCGCCGCGAGGTAGCCGGGGTCGAGCAGCGCTTCCGGGGCGACCTCCATCGCCGCC
This sequence comes from Casimicrobiaceae bacterium, assembly GCA_035635175.1. GTDB lineage: Bacteria > Pseudomonadota > Gammaproteobacteria > Burkholderiales > Casimicrobiaceae > CAIWHR01. Next base: position 1,410 of record DASQBO010000448.1, read on the forward strand.
GGATCGGCGACGTAGCGATGCGCGTCGGCGAACGCGAGCTTCATCGCCTCGATCTCGAGATGCTGCACCGTTACGCTGTCGACCGGCATCGCTGCGAGGTCGAACGAGCGCAGCATTCCGAGTGCCATCTGCGCCGCGATGCCCTGGCCGTTCGGCGGGATCTCGTGCACCGTCGCCCCGCCGTAATCGAGCGCGAGCGGCGCGACCCAGTCCACCGCGTGCGCCGCGAAGTCGGCGAGCGCGTGCGCCGCGCCGTGCCGCTTCGCGTCGGCGACCATCGCCTCGGCGAGCTCGCCGCGGTAGAACGCGTTGCCGTGCGTCGCCGCGATCTTCTCGAGCGTCGCGGCCATCGCGGGGCAGGCGAACGTCTCGCCGGGCATGGGCGCGCGGCCGCGCGGCAGGAAGTGCTCGGCGAACCCGAGGTCCTTCGGGAGCACCGTCGTCGCGAGCGCCCATTTCTCGGCGACGATCGGCGACACCGCGTAGCCGTCGCGCGCATAGCGGATCGCCGGCGCGAAGAGATCGGCGAAGGGCAGGGCGCCGTAGCGCTGCGACAGCGCGGCCCACCCCGAGACCGCGCCGGGAATCGTCACTGCCTCCCAGCCGCGCGGCGGGATCGCGCTCGCCCCGGCATAGCGCGCCGCATCGACGGCGCCGGGGGCGCGGCCCGAGGCGTTGAGCCCCGCAAGCTCGCGGCCGTCCCAGACGATCGCGAAGAGGTCGCTGCCGATCCCGTTGCTGCACGGCTCGACGACGGTCAAGGCGATGGCGGTCGCGAGCGCCGCGTCGACGGCATTGCCGCCGCGCTGGAGCATCGCGATGCCCGCCTGCGTCGCGAGCGGCTGCGACGTCGCGACCACGTTCCGCGCGAGGATCGGCTGGCGCCGCGACGGGTACGGCAATGCCCAGTCGAAGCCGAGCGGTCTCGTCGCGGAACCCTCGTGGATGCCATCGCGGGCGGTCATCGCGTTTCGCCCTCCTGGAACGCCTCCTCGCGCGTCTTGCGGAACGCCGGGGCGACGATGAGCAGCAGCAAGAGACCCGCCATGATCAGCATCGTGAGCGAAATGGGCCGGGTGAAGAACACGGTCGGATCGCCGCGGGAAAGCAGCATCGCGCGCCGCAGATTCTCCTCCATCATGGGCCCTAGCACGAATCCGAGCAAGAGCGGTGCGGGCTCGCACTCGAGCTTCATGAACACGACGCCGAGGAGACCGAAGGCGGCGGTCTGGCTCACGTCGAAGTGCGTGTTGTTGATCGAGTAGACGCCGATCGAGCAGAACAGCAGG
>DASQBO010000449.1:0-2805 GCA_035635175.1 Casimicrobiaceae bacterium
TACCCGGACGGTGACAACTTCCTCCAGCTGCTCTACGGCCCGAACACCGGACAGAGCAATCCCGGGTGCTACGAGTCGAAGGCTTTCGACCGGTTCTACGAGCAGTCGCGCGCGTTCCCCGACTCGCCCGCGCGCAACCACCTCTACCTCGAAATGTCGAGGCAGATGGAGGTGGACGCCGCGTGGAGCCTGCACATTTCGCGGATCAGGAGCGAGCTGATCCGGCCCTGGGTCCTGGGCTACAAGAAGCATCCGATCCTCCAGGCGGATTGGCAGTACCTCGACGTCGTTCCCCATTGACATGATCCTCGAAGCCTTCCGGCGCCACGCCGTCGCGTCGCGCGCGGCGCGCGGCCGCCGCCTCCTCGCGCATGCGCTCGCCGCCGCGCTCGCCGTCCTGGCGCTGCCGGCCGGCGCGGCCGACATGAACAAGGTGATCCGGTACGTGTTCCCGGCCGGCGAGGAAGGCTTCGATCCCGCGGCCGCGCACGACCTCTACTCCGGCACCGTCGAGCAGGCGATCTTCGAGACGCTCCTGTCCTACGACTATCTCGCGCGCCCGTCGAAGCTCGTACCGCTGGCGGCCGAAGCGCTGCCGCAGATCACCGACAACGGCCAGACCTACACGGTGAGGGTGAGGAAGGGCATCTACTTCACCCCGGACCCGGCCTTCAAGGGCGTCAAGCGCGAGCTCGTCGCCGAGGACTTCGTCTACTCGTTGAAGCGGCTCATGGACCCGGCGATCCGCTCGCCGTGGGCGTGGCTCCTCGAGGGCAAGGTCGTCGGCCTCGACGAGCAGGCCGAGAAGGCGAAGCAGCCCGGCAGCAAGTTCGACTACGACGCGAAGGTTCCGGGGCTCGAGGCCGTCGACCGCTACACGCTGCGGATCCGCCTGAAGCAGCCCGACTACAACCTGTCGTACGTGCTCGCGCACGAGCCGACGAGCGCCGTCGCGCGCGAGGTGGTCGCCGCATACCGGGACGAGGGCGGCCGGATCATGTCGAACCCGGTGGGCACGGGTCCCTACAGGCTCGCGAAGTGGATCCGCTCGTCGAAGATCTTCCTCGAGGCGAACCCCGACTACCGCGGCTTCACCTGGGACTTCAAGGCGGGCACCGACCCGGAGGACGCGCGGATCGTGGCGGAGATGAAGGGCAAGCGGATGCCCCAGGTCGGCCGGGTCGAGATCAGCATCATGGAGGAGGACCAGTCGCGCCTCCTCGCGTTCCAGAACGGCGAGCTCGACCTCATGAACATGGAGGGCCCGCTCGCGCCCAAGGTGCTGAACGGCGGCACGCTCACGCCCGACATGCAGCAGAAGGGCGTGCGGCTCTCGCGCTTCGTCGATCCCGAGATCTCCTACCATTACTGGAACATGATGGACCCCGTCGTCGGCGGGCTCACCAAGGAGAAGATCGCGCTCCGGCGCGCGATGGCGATGGCGTACCCGGTCGACGAGGAGATCCGCGTCGTCCGCAACAACCAGGCGATCGAGGCGCAGTACCCGATCCCGCCCGGCGTCGTCGGCCACGATCCCAACTATCGCTCGCCGGTGAGGTACGACCCGGCCGCGGCCAACGCGCTCCTCGACAAATTCGGCTACAGGAAGGGCGCGGACGGCTGGCGGACGCTGCCCGACGGCAAGCCGCTCGTGATCCGCTACGCGTCGCGCCCCGACTCGCTCGGCCGCCAGCAGGACGAGATGTGGAAGAAGGCCTTCGACGGCATCGGCATCCGGATGGAGGTGCAGAAGGACAAGTTCGCCGAGCTCCTGAAGCTCGAGAAGCAGTGCAAGCTCATGATGCGGACGGCCTCCTGGATCGCCGACTACCCGGACGCCGACAACTTCATGCAGCTCCTCTACGGCAAGAACATCTACCAGAGCAACAACGCCTGCGCGAAGATCCCCGAGTACGACAAGCTCTACGAGCAAAGCGTCCGGATGCCGGCGGGCCCCGAGCGCGACCGGCTCTACCACGAGATGACCAAGGTCATCGAGACGTACGCGCCGTGGCGGCTCGACATCAGCCGCTACCGGAACATGCTTGTGCAGCCGCGCGTCCTGGGGTACAAGAAGCACCCGATCCTGCACGCCGAGTGGCAGTTCATCGACGTCGCGCCCGAGCGCAAGTGACGGCGGGCGGCGAAAGGTGCAGGATGGCGGCGCCGGCGCCGCGGCGGGGGACCCCCGGACGGTGACCCCGACGGAAGGCGCCACCACATTCGACTGACGGCCCGGGCCGCGCGCGATCCGCGCGGCGGGCGGAGGAAACCGACTCCATGACCGCGTACATCATCCGGCGGCTGTGGCAGATGATCCCGACGATGCTCGGCGTCATCCTGCTCGTGTTCATCCTGTTCAACGCCGTCGGCGGCGACCCGGCGTACGTGCTGGCCGGCAAGATCTCCAACAAGGAGCAGATCGAGAACATCCGGCGGCAGCTGGGCGTCGACCAGCCGTACTGGGTCCAGCTCTGGATCTTCGTCAAGCAGGTCGTCACCGCCGACTTCGGCGCTTCCTGGAGCACGAACGAGCAGGTGTCGAACATCCTCGCGACGCGGCTCGGCCCTTCGCTGACGGTCGTCGTGCCGCTCACGCTCCTCGACGCGCTGTTCTCGATCGCGCTGGCGCTGGCCGTCGCCTACGTCCGCGGGTCGCTGACCGACCGCATGGTGATGATCGTCTGCACGGTCGGCCTGTCGATCTCGATCCTCGTCTACATCATCGTCTTCCAGTACGTCTTCGCCTACAAGCTCGGCTGGTTCCCGGTGCAGGGCTGGGGCGACAGCTTCTGGGAGAACCTC
>DASQBO010000450.1:0-3595 GCA_035635175.1 Casimicrobiaceae bacterium
GCGTCCATCACCTTCTTCGCGGCGAGCCCGAGCGGCGTGCCGGCCTTGATCGCGGCGCGCAGCATGTCGCCGGTCGAGATCTGCGGGATGCCGTAGGCCTCCGTGATGAAGCCGGCCTGCGTGCCTTTGCCCGCGCCGGGGGGGCCGAGGAGGATGAGACGCATCGGGAAGTCGTGCCGGTCGCGGGGGGAATGCGGGAGAGACCGCTGCGCGCAGCGACGCCGAAGGCGGTCACGTGGAATTCTGCGGGGGATCCCCCGGCGGGTCAATCGGCGGGCACGCGCTCACGGCTCGCCGGACGCGAACAGCGCGCGCACGCGCTCGAGGTCCTCGGCCGTGTCGACGCCGGGCGCGGGGGTGCCCTCGGCGATCTGCACGACGATCCGGTGGCCGTGCCACAGCGCGCGCAGCTGCTCGAGCGCCTCGAAGCGCTCGATCGGCGCCGGCGCCAGCGAGGGAAAGCGGCGCAGGAAGCCCGCGCGGTACGCGTAGAGGCCGTAGTGGCGATACAGCGGCAGGTTCGGCGGCAGCGTGTCGCGGCTGATCGCGAACGCGTCGCGCGCCCAGGGAATCGTCGCGCGGCTGAAGTAGAGCGCATAGCCGGCCGCGTCGAGCACGACCTTGACGACGTTCGGGTTGAAGGCTTCGGCGGGGTCGGCGATCGGATGGCAGGCCGTCGCGACGTCGGCGTCGGGATGCGCGGCGAGAAGCTCGGCCACGCCGCGAATCAGCGCCGGCGCGAGCAGCGGCTCGTCGCCCTGGACGTTGACGACGATCGCGTCGTCGGCAAGGCCGAGCTCGCGCGCCGCTTCGGCGAGGCGGTCGGTGCCGGTCGGATGGTCGCCGCGCGTGACGCACGCGGCCACGCCGTGTGCTTCCGCCGCGGCGCGGATCCGCTCGTCGTCCGTCGCGACGACGACGCGCGCGGCACCCGCGCGCTGCGCGCGAAGCGCGACGCGGACGACCATCGGCTTGCCGGCGAGGTCGGCGAGCGGCTTGCCGGGCAGCCGCGTCGACGCATAGCGCGCCGGGATGAGGACGGTGAACGGCATCGCGTCGAGCCCCGGAGCCGCGCGACGCGGAGCCCTCAGCGGTCCTCGACTTCCTCGGGGGTGAGCCGCCGCGCCTCGTCCTCGAGCATCACGGGGATTCCGTCGCGGATCGGGTAGGCGAGCCGCGCCGAGCGGGAGACGAGCTCCTGCTTCTCGCGGTCCCAGGTGAGCGGACCCTTGGTCACCGGACAGACGAGGATTTCAAGGAGCTTCGGATCCATGGAGGGCCTCCTCGACGCGCGTCACGAGCGCGGGATCGATGTGCGCGCGCACCGGCAGGTACCAGCAGCGCTCGTCGGCGAACGCCTCGCATTTTACCGCATCCTTCTCGGTCATCAGGATCGCCCGCGCGCCGGGCAGGACGAGGTCCCGCGCGACGAAGCGGTGATGATCGGGAAACGCGTGCACCGTCGGCGCGATGCCGAGCGAGCGCAGGTGCGTGAAGAATCGCTCCGGGTTGCCGATGCCCGCGACCGCGTGCACGCCGGGTCCGGCGAACGCCGACACGGGCTGCGACTGCGAGCGGTCCGCGACCCGAACGAAGGCGTCGCCCTCGAGCGTCATCCGCCACGCATTGGGCACGAGCCACGGCGCGGGCGCGCCGGCCGTGACCAGCGCGACGACGGCGTCCGCTTCGTCGAGCCGCGCCGCCGGCTCGCGCAGCGGTCCCGCCGGCAGGCGCCAGCCGTTGCCGAGGCCGCGCCCCGCGTCGACGACGACGATCTCGAAATCCCGGGCGAGCGCGTAGTGCTGCAGGCCGTCGTCGGCGACGATCACGTCGCAGTCCGGGCGCGCGGCGAGCAGCGCCCGCGCGGCCGCGGCCCGATCGGCGCCGACGGCGACCGGGACGCCCGTGCGCGCGAGCAGGAGCGGCTCGTCGCCGGCCGCGTCCGCATCGGCGTCGGGAGCGACCACCCGCGGCGGCGATCCCGGATCCGCGCGGCCGTGCCCGCGGCTCACGATCCCCGGGTGCCAGCCGCGCTCCGCGAGCGCTCGCGTCAGCGCGGCGGCGAGCGGCGTCTTGCCGCTGCCGCCGACCGTGATGTTGCCGACGACGACGACCGGAACGGGCATTCGCTGCGTTCGCAGCAGGCCCCGCCGGTAGAGCGCGCGGCGGAGCGACGCGACCGCGCCGAACGCCAGCGCAGGGGGGACGAGAGCCGCCGTGAGCGGCGTGAGCCGCGGCGCGTACCAGGCATCGACGAGACGGTCGGCGAAGGCCATCCGATCCTCAATCGACGTCCCCGCGAAGGCGGGGACCCGATGTCTTTCTGCCGAACGTCACTGGATCCCGGGTCTCGCCGTCGGCTCGCCCGGGATGGCGCGGCTCTGTCCGATCGCTTCGACGCTCCGCGTCTCGCTCCCGGACATCCGCGTCACTTGACCGGCGATTGCGTCGCGAACGTGATGTGGACGAAGCCCGCGATGCGCGCCGCTTCCATCACGTGGATCACGGACTGGTGCGTCGCGTTGGCGTCGGCGTTGATCACGATCACGGGATCCTTCGCGTCGCCCGCCGCCTGGCGGAGCAGGTCCGCGAGCGCGGCGGCGCCGCTCCACGTGAACGGCGTCTTGTCGACGACGTAGTGCCCCTGCGCGTCGATGCCGACGTTGATCTCCTTCGGCCGCTGCTTCTGCTGCTCCGCGTCCGCCTCGGGCAGCGTGATCTGCAGCTCGGCGATCCGCTGGTAGGTCGTCGTCACCATGAGGAAGATCAGGATGACGAGCAGGACGTCGATCAGCGGGATGAAGTTGATCTCCGGGTCGTCGCGGCCCCGGGTGCTCCGGAGGTTCATGGCGTCACGTCAAGTCACTTGCGCTCGCCGTGCGCGAAGTCGACGAGCTTGATCGCCTGCTGCTCCATCTCGACGTGGAGGCTGTCGATCGTCGCCCGGAAGTGCCGGTAGAAGATCATGCTCGGGATCGCGACGATCAGCCCGAAGGCCGTGTTGTAGAGCGCGACCGAGATGCCGTGGGCGAGCTGGATCGGGTTCGACCCGGCCGCGGTCTGCGAGCCGAAGATCTCGATCATGCCGACGACGGTTCCGAAGAGGCCGAGCAGCGGCGCCATCGCGGCGATCGTGCCGAGCGTCGTCAGGAAGCGCTCGAGGTCGTGCGTGATGACGCGCCCGGCCTCCTCGATCGCTTCGCGCATCACGGGCCGCGGGCTCTTCATGTTGGCGAGGCCCGCAGCGAGGATCCGCCCGAGCGATCCCTGCTGCGCGGTCTTCGCGAGGAGCTCCGCGGTGACGCCCGACTGCCGGTACTCGGCGAGCACCCGGTCGACGAGGCCGGGGGGTGCGACGACGCCGCGCCGGAGCGACCACACGCGCTCGAAGATCAGCGCGAGCGCGATCACCGAGGCGAGGATCAGCGGCCAGATCGGCCAGCCGGCGGCTTGAATGATGGACCACACGGTGCGTTCTTCCTCCGTCGAAAGCTGCCGGCAATGTAGCGTGGCCCCGCCCAATCCGCAAGGGAACGCGCTTCCTCGACGCGCGTTCAGCGCTGTCGTGTTGCGCGTCCGCGCGGGCTTCCTTCGG
>DASQBO010000451.1:0-8205 GCA_035635175.1 Casimicrobiaceae bacterium
CCGCTGATCTTCTTCGCGACGAAGAGCTCGGCCGCGGCCGGCAGCGACGATCCCTGGCGCACCGTGACGACGTCCCGGGTCATCACGTCCTTGACCTGCATCGCCCGGGCGACGCGGATCTGCGGCGCCGTGTTGAGGTCCTTGCCCATGAAGCTCATGTGGGCGGGCAGGAGCGGCACGTTGGGCAGGTGCCCCGGCAGCAGCATGTTCCAGTAGACCCACTTGAAAGCGAGCTTGCCCATGTGGTTGAGGTAGCTCTCCTCGAGCAGCGAGAACGGGCCGGCCCACGGCAGCGGGAAGGTGCCCTCGAGCGGCTCAATGTCGTAGTTGAAGTCGAGCAGCATCGCCTTGTGATCGCCGGTCTCGACGAAGCAGTTGGCGTGCCCGTCGAACGTCGGAATGGGCGGCTTGCCCTCCATCTCGCGCAGCAGGTTCTCGACGACGGTCTCGGCCTCGAAGTGGGCGACCGAGCCCGCCTTCGAGGTCGCGACGTTGGTGTTGTCGCCGAGGAGATAGATCGCTTCGGCCTTGCGGCTCCTGAGCGTGCGCGGGTCGGTGAGGGCGTAGCCGGCGCCGTCGCCCAGGCCGGAGTCGTCGATGACCGCGGGCCCCAAGTTCGGCGGGATCGCGCACAGGAGGTCGTAGTCGACGGTGCGGCCGTCGAACGTGCGGATCTGCCTCTTCACGCCGTCGACGGCGGCGACGGCGAAATTCGGCACGACCTTGATCCCTTTCTCGTCGGCGACCTTCGACAGGACGCGGTTCGCGTTGGGCTTGGTGAACGCGCCGGTGTAGGGCGTGACGAGCGAGATCTCGATGCACTCGCGCACGCCCTTCCGGCGGAAGAAGTCGTCGGCAAGGAACGCGAACTCGAGCGGCGCGACGGGGCACTTGATCGGCATCTCGGCGATGTCGATGACGAGCCGGCCTCCGGTCATCGCGGCGATCGGCTTCTGCATCGCGAGCGCGCCCTCGAGCGTGTAGAAGGTGTGCACGCCGTCGCCCATGTGCTCGGCCATGCCTTCGACTTCCTCGGGCGCCACGCGGCAGCCCAGCGCCGAGATCAGGAAGTCGTACGGATGGACGCCGATGTCGGTCCGCACCTCCTTCTTCGCGTGGTCGATGAGGCGGACGTCGGCCTGGACGAACGCGACGTTGCCCGGCAGCGGCGCCGCGATCGGCCGGACGACGTCGTCCTCCGACTCGTACCCGTACATGGCGAAGGGGAGAAACAGCAGCCCGGGCTGATAGACGTGCCGGCCGCCGCGGTCGATCACGGTGATCGCCCACGCCCTGAGGTCGAGCCGGTGGGAGAGCAGGTTGGCGGCGAGCGCGCCGCCGGTGCCCGCGCCAAGGATGACGATGTTCTTCATCGAGCGACCCGCAGGTCATCGCGGGCGCCGATCGACATCCCCGGGAGGGGTCCGCTCATCCCGCTTCCTTCGCATTGTGGGCGCCGGCGCGCGCCGCCGCGTTGATCTCCGGCAACCGGACGCCTGTCTCGCGCGCGAAGTGCGACAACGCGCCACGCCCCGGGGCTTGCCGCCGGCTCCGCGGGCTGTCGCGGCGGTCGCGCCTGATGGCACAATCCGCGCCATGGCCGCGGAGCAGATCACCCTGGGACTCGCCGAACCTGCCGATGCGCGGGCGCTCGCGCAGATGGCGCGGGACTACGTCGAGACCGGCCTCGGCTGGTCCTACCAGCCGCGCCGGATCGCCGAGCTGATCCGCGACGCCGACGTCACGGCGCTCGTCGCGCGCGACGGTCCGCGCATCGCCGGCTTCGCGATCATGAGTTTCGGCGACGAGCGCGCGCACCTCGTGCTGCTCGCCGTGCACCCCTCGCGGCGGCGGCGCGGCATCGCGCGGCAGATGCTGCGCTGGCTCGCCGATTCGGCGACGACGGCCGGGATGGCCTCGATTCACGTCGAGCTCCGCGCCGACAACGCGGCGGCGTACGCGATGTACGAGGCCGCGGGTTTCGCGGAAACCTTCCGCGTCCCCCGCTACTACCGCGGGCGGGAAACCGCGGTGCGGATGCTGCGCGTGTTGCGCGCCCCCGGGGTCACGGCGCCCGGGTGGCAGCCGCCCCCGCTGCGGCGCACTTGAGATACCCGGGCGCTACATCGAGATCGACCCTTCGCGGAAGTCGGTCCGGTCGAGCCAGACGTTGACGAGCACCGGGCGTCCTCCGCGCGCGATCGCGCGTGCTTCGCGCAGGGCGTCGGGAACGTCGGCCGTCCGCCGCACGACGAGGCCCGCCGCGCCGAGCCCTTCCGCGGCGCGGTGATAGTCGGTGCGCGCGAGGACCGTCGCGACGTCGTCCCCCAGGAGCTTCACCTGCTCGCGCGCGATCTGCGTCCAGCCGGCGTCGTTGCCGACCACCGCGATCACCGGGACGCCGTGCCGCACGAAGGTGTCGAACTCGACGAGCCCGTAGCCGCACGCGCCGTCACCCCACACGAGCCACGTCTCGGCCTGCGGCTGCGCGAGCCCCGCCGCCAGCGCGAATCCCGCGCCGACGCCGAGCGTGCCGAACGCGCCCGGGTCGAGCCAGCGGAGCGGCCCGCGCGGGCGCACGATGTACGAGGCGGTCGCGACGAAATCCCCCCCGTCGGCGACGACGACGGCGTCCTCGCCCATCGCCGCGTCGAGCTGCCGGAAGAACGCGATCGGGTTCACGTGCTCGCCCGGGGCCTGCGCCTGCCGGTCGATCTCCGCTTCGCGCGCGGCATCGCGTTCGCGCAGCTCGCGCAGCCACTCCGGACGCGCGACGCCGGCGCCGCGCTCCGCGAGCGTCTCGAGCGTCGCCCCGGCGTCGCCGATCGCCGCGATCGACGGCCGCCGGTTGAGCCGCGCGTCCGCAGCGCTCCTGTTCGCCGCGATCAGCGTCGCGCTGCGCCGGACGTGACGCCCGTAGTCCAGCCGGAAGTCGCACGGCACGCCCGCGAGCAGCACGCAGTCCGCCGCGCGCAGCGCCTCGCGCCGCGCGTGGCGCAGCTGCAGCGGATGCGCGGGGCCGAGGAGGCCGCGCGCCATCCCCGACAGGTAGACGGGGAGCCCGAGGCGCGCGACCGCGGCCGCGATCGCGTCCGCGTCCCGGGCGCGGACGAGCGCCTGGCTGCCGATCACCGCGAGCGGCCGCTCAGCCGCCGCGAGCGCGGCGGCCGCCCGGCCGAGCGCGGACTCCGGTGCGCGCGGCACCGAGACCGGCGCGGGGGTGACGGCGGACGGCGCGTCGCTGCCCGCGAGCATCCGGCTCGCGTGCCGGCCGAGATACCAGCGCAGCGCGCGATCGGCGAGCGACGTGCCCTTGCCGGCCGCGTCGGCATACCACTTCCGGATCAGCGCCTCGTCGTAGAGGAGGTCCACCGGCGCCTCGACGAACACCGGACCGGGCACCCCGCTCGCGGCGACGCGCAGCGCGTCGGTCACGGCGGGACCGAGATCGGCGACGCGCCGCACGCGCGTCGTCTGCTTCACGTGCGGCGCGACGAGCGCGCGCTGGTCGATGTCCTGCAGCGCGCCGCGGCCCTGCAGCGCGGTCGGCGCGGCGCCGCCCAGGAGCACGATCGGGCTCTGCGCCAGGCCCGCGTTCTTGAGCGCGGTGATCGTGTTCGTGACGCCGGGACCTGCGGTGACCGCGGCGACGCCGGGCGTCCCCGTCAGCCGCGCGTGCGCATCGGCGGCGAACACCGCCGCGACTTCGTGCCGCGTGTCGACGACGCGGATCCCGCGCGCCTTCGCCGCGGCGAGGATCGGCGAGATGTGCCCTCCGCAGAGCGTGAAGAGGACCGGAATGCCGTGCGCCTTCAGCGCTTCCGCGATGCGTTCGCCGCCGTTCATTGGAGGAGCTCTCCCGCCGCGCGATGCTGCGCCGCCAGCGCCTTGAAGTCCACCTTGCCCACGCGCGTTTTCGGCAGCTCGCGCCGGAACTCGACCTCGCGGGGGCACGACCACTTGATCAGCCGCTCGCGGCAGAACGCGATGATCGCGGCCGCGGTGGCGTCGCCCTCGAGCGCGGGGTCGCGGAGCACGACGACGGCCTTCACGCGCTCGCCCTGCGCTTCGTCGGGGACGCCGATCACGCACGCTTCGGCGATCTGCGGATGCGCATACAGCACGGCCTCGACCTGCGCCGGGTAGACGTTGAAGCCCGACGTCTTGATCATTCGCTTCGCACGCACGACGAAGTAGAAGAACCCGTCGGCGTCGCGCCGGCCGAGGTCCCCCGTGTGCAGCCAGACGCGGCCGTCGGCATGCACCTTGAGCGCCTCCGCCGTCGCCGCGGGATCGTCGAGGTAGCCCGCCATCACGGCGGGACCCGCGATGCAGATCTCCCCTTCCTCGCCGGCCGGAAGCTCGTCGACCGTTCCGGGCCGGCAGATCGCGGCGTCGATGTCGGGAAACGGAATGCCGATGCTGCCTTCGCGGTACTCGGTCAGCGGCGTCGCCATGATGCCCGTGACCGCCTCGGTCAAGCCGTACCCTTCGAGGAGGCGCGCCTTCCCGCCGCCGCGCGCGACGAGCGCCTCGAAGCGTTCCTTGACCGGCCGCGGCAGCGTGTCCGCGCCCGAGAAGCACGCGTGCACGAACGAGAGGTCGGCCTTCGCGAGCGACGGATCCTTCGCGAGCGCGTCGAACAGCGTCGGCACGCCGACGACGAGGGTCGGCCGCGCCGTCCGCATGAGCTTCGCCACGATCTCCGGCGAGAACTGCGGGACGAGGATCGACGTTCCTCCGGCCATGAAGGCCGCGTTGACGCAGACGCCGAGCCCGAAGCCGTGAAAGATCGGCAGCACGGCGAGGATCGAGTCGGCGCCGCCCATGCCGACCCACGACGCCGCTTCCATGCCCTGCGCGATGAAGTTGCGGTTCGTCAGCACGATCCCCTTCGGCGTGCCGGTCGTGCCGCCGGAGAACAGGATCGCCGCCGGATCGTCGGTCGACGACGGCGCGCGCGGCGCATCCGCCGGCGCGGCGCGGACGAGATCCTTCCACCACCGTACGCGCGGATCGGCCGGGACCCGCGGGATCTTCCGGCCTTTGGTCGCCCAGAACCCCAGTCGCTTGAGCAGCGACAGGTCATCGCCGATCCGCGACAGCAGGATCGCGTCGAGCGGGCGCTTCGGCGCGAGCGTTGCGAACGCCCCGTAGAACGCGTCGAGCGTGAGCGCGACGCGCGCGCCGGTCGCGTCGAGATAGTGCAGGATCTCGGGCGGCGCCGACAGCGGATGGATCAGCGCGGGCAACGCCCCGATCCGATTCGCCGCGTAGAACGCGATGACGCCGGCCGGCGCGGTCGGCATCGCGATCAGCAGGCGGTCGCCGGCGTTGAGCCCGACCGCGGCGAGCGCCGCCGCGGCGCGTTCGATCGACGCGAGAAGCTGCCGGTACGTCGCGCGGGTCCCGAAGAAGTCGTACGCGACGGCGTCGGGCACGCGCGCCGCCGTCGCCGCCACCGCCTCGTAGAGCGTGACCCGCGGATAGTCGAGGCGCGCGGGCACGCTGCCGTAGAAGCGCAGCCAGGGGCGAGCCGGGGTCGTCATCGCGGTACGGCCGTCGGCGGACGCTTCGGCATGCAGGGCGCGGCCCGCGGCGCCCCGCGGTCAGGCCGCGCGAGGCGGTGGCGGCGCCGGAGGCAGTAAGTGGCGCGCCCGACAGGAGTCGAACCTGTGACCTTTGGCTTCGGAAACCAACACTCTATCCAACTGAGCTACGGGCGCGCGAGCGCGCATTCTACCGCGGCGGTCGAACGAACGTCCAGTTGCGGTTGGGCGCCGCGCATCGGGACGGTATAATTGAACGTTTATCGGCTCCCGCTCGCGAAGCCGCGACAGACGGCCCTTCCCCGCTCATTCGACCGCCGGACCTGCGGAACGACACCCTCATGCACGATCCCGACCAGCACGTCTCCCCGATCAAGAACTGGAAGCAGCTCGTCGTCGTCGTCGTGCTGGCCTTCGCGGTGCCGATCACGCTCGGCATCCTGGCCTCGCAGTGGGTGACGAGCGGCAGCCGCGGAATGCACGAGGACGACGCCGCGATCCTCGCGCGGATCCAGCCCGTGGGACAGGTGCAGCTCGCGGGCGCGAGCGGGCCGAAGGGGCAGCTCACCGGCGAGCAGGTCTACGGCCAGGTGTGCAAGAACTGCCACGAGGCGGGGCTCATGAACGCCCCGAAGTTCCGCGATCAGGGCGCGTGGGCGAAAGTCATCGCGCAGGGCCAGGCGGTCGCGACCGACCATGCGATCAAGGGCATCCGCGCGATGCCGCCGAAGGGCGGCAACCCCGACCTCGACGACGTCGAGGTCGAGCGCGCCGTCGCGTTCATGGCGAGCAACGCGGGCGCCGCGTGGAAGGAGCCGCCCGTGGCGAGGCCCGCGACGGTCACCGCGACGGGCGAGCGCACCGGCGAGGAGGTGGTCAGGATCATTTGCAGCAAGTGCCACGCGACCGGCGAAGGCGGCGCGCCCAAGATCGGCGACCGCATCGCGTGGCGCGATCGGGCGAAGCGGGGCTACAAGTCGGTGCTGCAGTCGGCGCTGCGCGGACACGCCGGCATGCCCGCGCGCGGCGGCATGGCCGAGCTTTCCGACAAGGAAGTCGGAAACGCCGTCGAATACATGATGAACTCCGGAGCCGAGCAGCCAGTCTTGGCGGCAGCGCCTGCGGCCGCTGCGCCTGCGCCCGCGGCGGCGGCTCCTCCCGCAGCCGCTCCGACGGCAGCAGGGGCGAAGCCCGACGGCAAGAAGGTGTTCGACACGACCTGCCACGTCTGCCACGGCACCGGCGTCGCCGGCGCACCCAAGTTCGGCGACAAGGCCGCGTGGGCGCCGCGGCTCGCGCAGGGCATCGACACGCTCGTGAAGACCGCGCTCACGGGCAAGGGCGCGATGCCCCCGAAGGGCGGCAACAACGCGCTTTCCGACGCGGAGGTCCGCGCCGCCGTCGAGTACATGGCGGCCGCGGCGAAGTAGCGGCTCGGAGGCCGCGGGCGGGCGCGGGCCGCGTCTTCCTTCTTCCCGGAGCTAACCGCCCGCCGTCAGCGACTCGGTCGCGTCGGCGGCGTCCATCTCTTCTCCGCGCGCCGCGTCGCGCTCGAATGCGAGCTGCGAGAGGTAGTCGGCCGTGACGTCGCCGGTGATGTAGTGGCCGTCGAAGCACGACGCTTCGAACGTCGCGAGCCTCGGATTCGCCGCGCGGACCGCGGCCTTGAGCGCGTCGAGCTCCTGGTAGACCAGGAGGTCCGCGCCGATCGTCTGGGCGATCTCCGCCTCGGTGCGTCCCGTCGCCACGAGCTCGCTCTGGTTCGGCATGTCGATCCCGTAGACGTTCGGATGGCGGACCGGCGGGCTCGCCGACGCGAAGTAGACCTTGCGCGCGCCGGCGTCGCGCGCCATCTGGACGATCTCGTGCGACGTCGTCCCGCGCACGATCGAGTCGTCGACGAGCAGGACCACCTTGTCCTTGAACTCCATCCCGATCGGGTTGAGCTTCTGCCGCACGCTCTTCCGGCGCATCGCCTGGCCCGGCATGATGAACGTGCGCCCGACGTAGCGGTTCTTGACGAAGCCCTCGCGGTAGGTGAGCCCGAGCGAGTTCGCGAGCTGCAGCGCGGACGGCCGGCTCGAGTCCGGGATCGGGATCACGACGTCGATGTCCTTCGCCTCGGGCAGGCCGCGGATCTTCCGCCCGAGCTGCTCGCCCATGTGGAGGCGCGATTCGTAGACGGACGTCCCGTCGATCACCGAATCGGGGCGCGCGAGATAGACGAACTCGAAGATGCACGGCGCCAGCACGGGGTGCGCCGCGCACTGCCGCGCATGGAACGCGCCGGTCTGGTCGACGAAGATCGCCTCGCCCGGCATGACGTCGCGCAGCACCTCGAAGCCGAGCGCTTCGAGCGCCACCGACTCGCTCGCCACGACGTACTCGGTGCCGCCCATTGCCGGATTGACACCTACGATGAGCGGCCGGATGCCGTACGGATCGCGGAACGCGAGCAGCCCGTAGCCGGCGATCATCGCGGTGATCGCGTACGCGCCGCGCGAGCGCCGATGCACGCCCGCCACCGCGGTGAAGATCGCGTTGGGATCGAGGCGCGCGTGATGGGCGGCGCGCTCGAGCTCAAGGGCCAGCACGTTGAGCAGGACCTCGGAATCGGAGTTGGTGTTGACGTGCCGGAAGTCGAGCTGGAAGAGCT
>DASQBO010000452.1:0-18075 GCA_035635175.1 Casimicrobiaceae bacterium
GCGCCGCGACGTTCGACGACTTCGGCCGCCTCGCCCGGGAGCGCGAGCTCACCGACACGGCCATGCTCGATTGGGCCGGCCGCGTCACTCCCGACTGGCTCGCCGGAACGCTCGTCTACGCGAGCCGTGTCGACGGCAGGACGCGCGAGATGCCGCAAGCCGTCGCCGCCGTCCACATGTTCAACCACGGCACGCACCACCGCGGCCAGCTCACGACGCTGCTCAAGCAGGCGGGGCGCGACCCCGGCGTCACCGACCTCCCGTGGCTGCCGGGCGTCGTGCGCATGCGCGAGGGGACACCGCGTCATGACGCTAATTGATGCATGATTCCAAAACACCACAAAATCAATTTGTTATAAAGGAGCGGCGGCTTCCGATGGTAGCGACAGCGTCCCGTTCCCAAGTGCCGGGTTTCATCCTGGCGCCGCCAATCGGTGCCTCCAAGACTTGGCGAAAGCCGCTAGCCGCTGATCCTGCTCTCTTGCGCCAATGACACGGTCGAAGTTAGGGAGCGCATGAGCGTCGGTCTGAACGATCAAGCGCCTCTCAAGGTCCAGGTTCTGGCGATTGACGAAAACGGCCACTGCGGCCGGACTAACGGCGCGACCGCTTGGCCCGGGGATGCGCGCGGTCGTACGCTTCGGCGAGCGCCTGGAAATCGAGGTGCGTGTACACCTGCGTCGACGCGATGCTCGCGTGGCCGAGCATTTCCTGGACGGCGCGCAGGTCACCCGACGACTGCAGCACGTGCGAAGCGAAGGAGTGGCGCAGCATGTGCGGATGCACGTGCTGGTCGAGCCCCTGCTTCGCGGCCCACACCGCGAGCCGGCGCTCGATCGCCCGCGGCGTGATGCGCGTGCCCGTCCGCCCGACGAAGAGCGCGCCGGTGCCCGCGCGAGCGAGCGTGGCGCGCGCCGGCAACCACGCCCGAAGGGCCGCGCGTGCGGCCGCGCCGACGGGCACGATGCGCTCCTTCGCGCCCTTGCCCCAGACGCGAACCTCGCCGTGCGCGAGATCGACGCGGTCCACGTCGACGCCGGCGAGCTCCGAAAGCCGGAGCCCCGACGAGTACGCGAGCTCGAGGAGGGCGCGGTCGCGCAGCGCGAGGGGATCGTTGGCGTCGATCGCGAGGAGCCTGGCCGCCTCGTCCGGGGACAATGCCTTGGGCAGCCTCCGCGGCGAGCGCGGCGGACGCAACCCGGTGCACGGATTCTCGGCGAGCGAGGCGTCGCGCTCGAGCAGGAAGCGGTAGAAGGCGCGCCACGACGAGAGCATCCGGGCGAGGCTTCGACCCGACAGGCCGCGGCCGTGCAAAACGGCGAGGAGCCGGCGCAGGTCGCGCGTCGTCAGCGACGCGAGCGGTGCGTCGCCCGCCGCCGCGGCCAGCGCGGTCGCGTCGCGCACGTACGCCGCCCGGGTGTGCGCCGGGCGCCCCACGAGGGAGTCGGCGAATGCGTCGAGCAGCGCCGCGCCGGGCTGCGGAATCTTCGAGGCGGAGGCCGCGCGCCGGGGCATCGCGAGGCGTCGCCGTCGCGGCTACGCCGGCGGCAGGTAACGCGCGGTCGCGACGCTCGCGAGCTCCGCGAGGCGCGTCAGATAAACGGTCCCCATGCCCGGGTGGAAGCGCTCCGGGTCCCCGCTCGCGAGGCCGAGGAGCCCGAACGTGTGCGCGGTGCGCAGCGGCAGGAATGCAAACGAGCGGCATGCGTCGCCGTGCTCGAACCAGTCGCGCGATTCGAACGGAGGGAGCGGACCGCAGTACGGCGCGCCGATCTGGTCCGCGTATTCGCGGAGCTCGAGCGTCGTCGCCGCGAGCTCGGGCAGATACGACTGCTCGGGCACGCGGCCCCACAGGCGGCACGCCGCCTGCGGCACTGCGAAATCCTCCGTGAGGCTGTGGTAGAGCACGGCGAGCGTCGTCTCGAGATCGGGCGCCGCGAAGAGCGCGAGCGTCGACCGGTGCAGCTTCTCGCCGATCTGATCGTTCTCGCCGCCGAACTTGATCAGCTCCCGAAGCCGGGCTTCGAGCTCCGCGTTCTTCTCGCGCAGCGTGACGATCTGCCGCTCCGCGATCGGGATCGCGTGGCCTCCGTGCGGATGCGGGACGAAGATCTCCGCGATCAGGTCCGCGTAGCGCTCGAAGAAGCCGGGGTTGTCCTTGAGGTACCGCGCGATGGCGTCGGGGTCCATCCCGGGTCCCGTTCTGTTCGCATGTTCCATCGTCATGCCGCGGCCCGGGCCTTCAGCCGGCGGTCACCTCCCATTCGCCGTCGTACACCGTCGTCGCGGGCCCGGTCATCGTCACCGGCTCGCCGGCGCCCGGCCACGCGACGCTCAACGCGCCGCCGCGCGTTTCGACGCGCACGCGGCTGTCCAGCAGCCCGCGTCGCACGCCGGCGACGACGGCCGCGCACGCTCCGGTGCCGCACGCGGGCGTCTCCCCTGAGCCGCGCTCCCAGACGCGCAGTCGAATGGTAGCGCGATCCACGATCTGCATGTAGCCCGCGTTGACCCGCTGCGGAAAGCGCGGGTCGCGCTCTAGGCGCGGGCCCTGCGTCGCGACCGGCGCGCGCTCGACATCGGCGACGACCTGCACCGCGTGCGGATTGCCCATCGACACGAGCGAGACCTCGATCGCCTCGCCGTCGAGGTCGAGCGTGCGCACCGCGGCGTCGCCCTCCCCGGCGAAGGGGATGTCCGCGGCCGCGAACCGCGGCACGCCCATGTCGACGGCCACCTCGCCGCCGCCGACGAGTTCCGGCGCGATGGTGCCGCCCGCGGTCTCGACCACGATCCGGCGCTTGTCGCTGAGGCCGCGCTCGCGGACGAACTTGACGAAGCAGCGAGCCCCGTTGCCGCACTGCTCGACCTCGCCGCCGTCGGCGTTCCAGATCCGGTAGCGGAAATCGACCCCCGCCCGCGTCGGACGCTCGACGACGAGGACCTGGTCGCAGCCGACGCCGTAGCGTCGGTCGGCGAGGCGCCGCAGCTCGGCGGCCGTGAGGTCGACCTTCTGGTGGATGCCGTCGAGCACGACGAAGTCGTTGCCGAGACCGTGCATCTTCGTGAAGCGCAACCTCGCCATCGATGCGTACCGAGCGGAACGTGGAAACGGAATGACGCCGCGGAAACGAGCTTCCCCGCGATTGTACGGCTTCGGACTCCGGTCCGCGGCGGTGCCGCCGCACGCCCGGTTCCGGCTCAGACGTTGAAGCGGAAGTGCATGACGTCGCCGTCCTTGACGACGTATTCCTTCCCCTCGAGCCGCATCTTGCCGTGCTCCTTCGCGCCGTGCTCGCCCTTGCACGCGACGAAGTCCGCGAACGGAATGACCTCCGCGCGGATGAAGCCGCGCTCGAAATCGGTGTGGATCACGCCCGCCGCCTGCGGCGCAGTCGCGCCGGCGTGGATCGTCCAGGCGCGAACCTCCTTCGGGCCCGCGGTGAAGTACGTCTCGAGGCCGAGAAGCCTGTAGCCCGCGTGGATCACGCGATCGAGCCCCGGTTCGGTCAGCCCCAGGTCGGCCAGGAACGCGAGCTTGTCGTCGCCCTCGAGGTCGGCGATCTCCGCCTCGAGCGCCGCGCACACCGGGACGACGGGCGCGTTCTCCTTCGCCGCGTGCGCCTCGACGGCGCGGAGGAGCGGATTGTCGCGGAAGCCGTGCTCGGCGACGTTCGCGACGTACATCGTCGGCTTCATCGTCAGGAGGAAGAACGCGCGCAGCGTCTCCTGCTCCTCGGGGTAGAGCTCGGCCGAGCGCGCGGGACGCCCGCGGTCGAGCACCGCCTCGACCTTCCTCAACGCGGCGACGATCCGCTGCGCCTCCTTGTCCCCGCCCGCCTTCGCGGCGCGTTCGTACTTCTGCAGCTGCTTCTCGACGCTCGCGAGATCCGCGAGGGCGAGCTCGGTGTTGATCGTCTCGATGTCGGAGACCGGGTCGATCCTGCCTGCGACGTGGACCACGTTGTCGTCCTCGAAGCAGCGCACGACGTGCGCGATGGCGTCGGTCTCGCGGATGTTCGCGAGGAACTGGTTGCCGAGGCCCTCCCCCTTCGACGCGCCCGCGACGAGTCCCGCGATGTCGACGAACTCGACGGTCGCCGGGATCACCTTGTCGGGATGCACGATCGCCGCGAGCGCGGCGAGCCGCGGGTCGGGCACCTCGACGATGCCGACGTTCGGGTCGATCGTGCAGAACGGATAGTTCTCGGCGGCGATCCCCGCGCGCGTGAGGGCGTTGAACAGCGTCGACTTGCCGACGTTGGGCATTCCGACGATCCCGCACTTCATGCTCATTCCTTCGTATCCTTCGCTTCCTTCGTGTGCAGGAGCTGCATCGCGCGATTCATGTCGCCCGCCGCGATCGCCGCCCACGCGTCGAGGCTGCGCCCGATCGCGGCGACGATCAGCGCGCGCTCGGCGAGCGGCGGCGGCCGCAGCACGTAGTCCGCGACGTCCTGCTGCGGGATCGCGGAATCGCGCGGGTGGCCGATGCCCAGCCGCAGCCGCCAGAACTCGGCGGTGCCGAGCTGCGCGTCGATGTCGCGCAGCCCGTTGTGCCCCGCCGTTCCGCCGCCGAACTTGAGCTTCGCCTCGCCCGGCGCCAGGTCGAGCTCGTCGTGCGCGACGAGGATCTCCGCGGGCGCGATCGAGAAGTACCGGGAGAGCGCCGCCACCGCACGGCCGGACAGGTTCATGTAGGTGCCGGGCGCAAGGAGGCGGAGGTCCGTCCCCGCGCGCGCGACGCGGCCGTGGAAGCGGCCCTCGGACACGAGCGCCGAGCCGAGCTTCGCCGCGAGCGCGTCGACGAACCAGAAACCCGCGTTGTGCCGCGTCGCGTCGTGCTCGCGGCCGGGGTTCCCGAGCCCGACGACGAGGCGGATCGTGGCGGCCATGGCGGGAGTCGTGACGGGTGGACGATCGCGTGTCCAGCAAAAAGGCCCGCCGGGACGCCCGCGGCGGGCCTTCGTGCGGGCACGACGCGACGGTTACTTCTTCTTGTCGTCCTTGCCGCCTTCCTTCTTCTCGCCGCCCTTCTCGGCCGTCTTGGCCTCGGCGGCGGGGGCCGCTCCCGGCGCGCCCGGAGCAGGCGCGGCACCGGGCGCAGCCGCTTCCGCGGCGGCCGCGGCTTCGGCCGCGGCAACTTCCTCCTCGACGTGCGCCTTCGGCACGACGGCGGCGGCGACGACGGGATCGACCTTGCCGCGCACGACCACGGTCACGCCGGCGGGCAGCTTCAGGCCCGACACGTGGATCGACTTGCCGACGTCCAGCAGCGCGAGGTCCACCTCGATGAACTCGGGCAGGTCCTTCGGCAGACACGAGATGTCGAGCTCGTTCACCACGTGGCTCACGATCGCGCCCGACACCTTGACCGCCGGCGACGTGTCGCCGTTGACGAAGTGGAGCGGCACCTTCATGTGGATCCGGCGGCTTTCGTCGACGCGCTGGAAGTCGACGTGCAGGATCTCGTTCTTGAACGGGTGCATCTGGACGTCGCGAAGCAGGACCTTCGTCGCGCCGCCGTCGAGCTTCATCGTCAGGATCGACGAGTGAAACGCCTCGTTGCGGAGCGCGTGGAAGAGCGCGTTGTGGTCGAGCTCGATGGGCTCGGGCGCGCCCGCTCCTCCGTAGACGATGCCCGGCGCCTTGCCGCCCCGGCGCATGCGGCGGCTCGCGCCGCGGCCTTCTTCCTTCCGCGGGTACGCGGTGAACTCGAATTGCATGGTGCGGCTCCCGATGTCTGCGGCCTTCCGCGCATCGCTGGGCGGTCGTCCGCGGTTGGCGACATCCGGGCGGCGCGACGAGGGGTCCGCGGCCCGGGAAAGCTTTGAATTATAAACGGAAAGGCGGGCAGCCCGCAACCTGCTGCTGCCGCCTGCGGCTACGGCATGTACTGGCCGCCGTTGACCTCGAGGATCTGTCCCGTCACGTAGCCCGACAGCGAGGGCGCCGCGAGGAACAGGAACGCGCCGACGCACTCGTCGGCCGTCCCGAGCCGCGCCATCGGGATCTGCGCGCGCACCCCCTCGAGCATCGCCGGCGTCGAGTAGCGCTCGTGAAAGGGGGTCGCGATGACGCCCGGCGACACGGCATTGACGCGGATGCCGTCCTTGACGACCTCCTTCGCGAGGCCGCGCGTGAACGTGCTCACGAAGCCCTTCGCCGCAGCGTACATCGTCGCGCCGTTGCCGCCGCCGTTGCGCGCGGCGATGCTCGTCACGTTGACGATCGCCCCGCCGCCGGCGGCCCTGAGATGCGGCAGCGCCGCCCCGCACGCCATCACGAGCGAACGGACGTTGAGGTCGAGGACCGCGTCGAAGAGCTCGTCGGTGACCTCCGCGACCGGCGCGCGCCGGACGAGCCCGCCCGCGTTGTTCACGAGCACGTCGAGCCTTCCCATCCGCGCGGCCGCGTTCGCGACCACCTCGCGCGCGACGCCGGGCGCCGCGAAGTCGCCGCGGATCGTGAATGCGCCGCCGCCGGCCTCGGCGGCGAGCGCCTCCGCCGCGTCGCGGCTCGCGTTGTAATGGATCGCCACGCGCGACCCGCACTCGGCGAACGCGCGCGCGACGGCCGCACCGATCCCCGTCGAGGCGCCGGTGACGAGGACGGCCTTGCCGGCAAGGTCGCGTGAGAGTGCGTCGCGCATGATGGTCTTCCGCCCCGCCCGCGGCCTCCGGACGGCCGAGCGGCCTCGTTGCCCCGAGCCGTCGGCCGCTACTCGGTGAACAGCGAGGACACGGACTCCTCGTTCGACACGCGGGTCATCGTCTCGGCCAGGAGCTGCGCGCACGAGAGCTGCCGGATCCGCGTGCACGCGCGTCCTTCCTCGGTCAGCGGAATCGTGTCGGTTACGACGATCTCGTCGAGCTCCGAGTCCGCGATGCGCGGCACGGCGCCGCCGGAGAGGACCGGGTGCGTGCAGTAGGCGACGACCTTCTTCGCGCCGTGCTCCTTGAGCGCGGTCGCGGCCTTGCACAGCGTGTTCGCCGTGTCGACGATGTCGTCCATGATCACGCACGTGCGCCCGGCGACGTCGCCGATGATGTTCATGACCTCGGCGACGTTCGCGCGCGGCCGCCGCTTGTCGATGATCGCGAGATCGGAGTCGAGCCGCTTCGCGATCGCGCGCGCGCGGACGACGCCGCCGACGTCGGGCGAGACGACGAGCAGGTCCTCGTAGTTCTGCTTCCAGAGGTCGCCCAGGAGGATCGGCGTCGCGTAGATGTTGTCGACCGGAATGTTGAAGAAGCCCTGGATCTGGTCGGCGTGGAGGTCCATCACCATCACGCGGTTGACGCCGACCGTCGTCAGCATGTCGGCGACGACCTTCGCGGTGATCGGCACGCGCGCGGAGCGCGGCCGCCGGTCCTGGCGCGCGTACCCGAAGTACGGGATGCACGCGGTGATGCGGGCCGCCGACGCGCGCTTGAGCGCGTCCGCCATCACCATGATCTCCATCAGGCTGTCGTTGGTCGGCGCGCACGTCGACTGCAGCATGAAGGCGTCGCGGCCGCGGACGTTCTCGAGCAGCTCGACCATCACCTCGCCATCGGAGAACTTCCCGACGACGCAGCGCCCGAGGCTGACGTTGAGGTGCCGGCACACGGCGTCCGCGAGCTTCGGGTTCGCGTTGCCGGTGAAGACCCGCATGCGTTCGAAGGCCATCGCGTGCGCGCCGCTACCGGGGAGGGCGCGGCCGGAGCGCGCCCGTTGCCGGGGAAGAAGGGCTGGGGAGGAAGGATTCGAACCCTCGAATGCCGGAATCAAAATCCGGTGCCTTAACCAACTTGGCGACTCCCCAGCGGAGGAAACCGTCGCGCCCGCATCGCTCGCGGCGCGGATCGTCCCGCGTGGAACGTCTTCCGAGGATCACGCGAGCGCCGCGAGCGGGTGGCGCGAGAGCGTTCGCGCGACGAATCCGCGCGTGCCCGGCGGTCGCGCCAGGACGGCGTCTTCCGCCTGCTCGCCCGATGCAAACGACGCGAACACCGAACTCCCCGATCCCGTCATCCGCGCATGCGGCGAGCGCCTGCGCAACCCGGCCAGGGCCGCCCCGATCTCGGGGTGCCGCGCGCACGCAGCGGGTTCGAGATCGTTCCGGCCATAACCCTCGGAAAAGACGTCTATTTTCGCCGACGGCGTGTCACGTGTCAATTCGGGCGCCGCGAAGATCGACGCCGTCGAGACGGCCACCGGGGGCGCGATCACCGCGACCCACGTCGCGGGCAGCGTGACCGCGCGCAGCACCTCGCCGACACCGCTTCCGAACGCGGGCGC
Organism: Casimicrobiaceae bacterium; assembly: GCA_035635175.1. Taxonomy (GTDB): domain Bacteria; phylum Pseudomonadota; class Gammaproteobacteria; order Burkholderiales; family Casimicrobiaceae; genus CAIWHR01. Next base: position 8,284 of record DASQBO010000452.1, read on the forward strand.
GCCGAACAGGAAGAACGGCACGTCGGCGCCGAGCGCGAGCCCGATCTCGGCAAGCCTTCCGCGCGGGAGCCCGAGCGACCAGAGCCGATTGAGCCCGAGGAGCACCGACGCGGCGTCCGAGCTTCCGCCGCCGAGGCCGCCGCCGACGGGAATGCGCTTCGTCACCGCGACGTCGGCGCCGAGCGGCGATCCGCTTGCCGCCTTGAGCGCGCGCGCGGCGCGCAGTGCGAGATCTTCGTCCTCGGGAGCGCCGGCCCAGCCGCCGGCGCGCCGGATCACCCCGTCCGCGCGGACGGCAAGGTCGATCGTGTCGCCGTAGTCGAGCGCGACGAAGAGCGTCTCGAGCCGATGGCGCCCGTCGGCGCGCCGCCCCGTCACGTGCAGGAACAGGTTGAGCTTCGCCGGCGCGGGCGCGGTCAGCGACTGCATCTGCGGATTGTCGCCCGCGCAGCCGCGGGCGCGCCAGCCGCCGCTAGCGCCGCGCGAGCACGACGATCCGGATCTCGAGGTCGGCCTGCGTGAGCTGCAGCCGCGAGGGTTCGCGGGCTCCGTCGTCGGCGTAGGCGTAGACGATGTCCCAGCCGTCCTGCCGCAATACGGTCACGCGCCCGGCGGCGTCAGGCTCGGCCGTGAACGGCGCGCCTGCGCGCGGCACCCCGCGGATCCACGCGGCGAGGCCCTCGACCGGCACCGGGGCGCCCAACGCACGCTCCGTCAGCGCCGCCCATCCGGGTGCTTCCTCGCGTCGCCCGTCCGCGAGCCGCAGCTCGAAGCGCGCCGTCGAGCGGTCCCCCGAGATCTCGGCAAGCGCCTGCCCGAGCGGCGTCGTGACGACGAGGTCGTCGCGCGGCGGTGCGTGCCGCCACGTGAAGTTCGCGGTCGCGCCTTCCGTGCCGCGGCGCGCGGACAGGCGTCCGTCGATCGCGAACGCGGCGTCGGACGAGGCCGGGAGGATCGGCGGCGCGACGAGCGGCGCCGTCGCGCACCCCGCGACGAGGCACGCGGCGACGATCGCCTCCGCGCCGCGCACCTCGACGCCTCGCTACGGCGAGAGCCGGCGCATCGTCTCCTTGAGCACCGGATTGTCGGGCGCCGACTTGAGCTGCGACTGCCAGACTTCCCGCGCGCGGGCGCGCTCGCCCTTCGCCCACAGCACTTCGCCCAGGTGCGCCGCGATCTCCGGATCGGGCCGCTCGGTCAGCGCCTTGCGGAGGTAGTCCTCGGCCTGGTCGAGATGACCCATCCGGAATTGCGCCCACCCCATGCTGTCGAGGATGAACGGATCGCCCGGCGCGAGCTTGTGCGCGCGCTCGATCAGCGCCGCGCCTTCGGCCGTCCGCGTCGTGCGGTCGACGAGGGTGTAGCCGAGCGCATTCAGCGCCTGCGCGTTGTCCGGGTGCAGCTCGATCAGGCGCTGCAGGCGCGACTCGACGACGTCGACCTTGTCGAGCTTCTCCGCGACCATCGCGCTGTCGTAGAGCAGGTCCGGGTGATCCGGATGCTCGGCCAGCGCCTGCGTGAGCACCGCGTACGCACCCGCGGCGTCGCCCGCGTCGCGGAGGAGCTGCGCCTCGGTCCGCCGCACCTCGACGCGCTGGTCGATCGTCACCGCCGGCAGGTCGTCGAGGTAACGCCGCGCTTCGGCGAGTTTGTCCTGCTTCGCGAGCATCGCCGCGGCGCGGAGCTTCGCGAACCATGCGCGCTCGCCTTCGGGCACGGCCTGGTAGCGATCGAAAGCGAGCTTGTAGCGCCCGGTTTCCTCGGCGATCTGCGCGAGTCGGAATTCGACGCCGCCGTTGTCGTCGTAATTGGCGTGCACCAGGTCCTCGAACAGCTTCTCGGCGGCCGCCCAGTCCTTCATCTGGAAGGCGAGTTCCGCGATCGCGAACTCGTAGACGCGGTTCTCCTTGTCCGCGGCCCAGAACTGCTCGAAGATCGCGCGCGCCTCGGCGAAACGCTTCTGCTCGACGTAGATCTGCGCGAGCGATGCGCCCGCCGCCTTCGAGTCGGGGTGGGCGGCGAGATAGGCGACGAGATAGTCGATGGCCTCGGCCGGCGAGCGCTTGGCGAGGATGTCGGCCTTGAGCATCGCCGCCCGCTCCCAGCCCGGCTTCAGGACGAGCGCGCGGTCCACCTCGCGCATCGCCGTCGCCTGCGTCGCCATGTCCGCGAGGCCCGTGTTGTACGCGGCCAGCGCGACGGCGAAACGGGCCTCGGCGAGATCCGGGTACGGCTGCGCGACCGATTCGACGAGCTTGAACGTCGCCACGCGGTCGGGCTCCTGTGCAAGGAGCCGGTTGAGCTGCAGGAACGCTTCCGACAGCGCCGCCGGCGACGCCGCCGCGTCCGCGAGCACGCGCTCGAGCTCGCCCTTGAGGTCGTTCGTGATCCCGGGCGCGTCGAACCCCTTCCCGCCCGCGCCGTTGGCGAGCGCGGCCAGGAGCTGCTTCGGGCGCTGCGCGGCGGGATCGATCTCGCTCCAAAGCCGCGCCGACTCGACGCTGAGCGAGCGCGCCCGCGCGCCGACCGCCACCTCGGTCGCGCGCCGCGCGAGCGTCGCGTCGCGCGTCTCCCGCGCCGCCTCGAGATAGGCGCGCGCCGCGAGCGCAGGCTCGCCGCGCTGCAACGCCACGTCGCCCAGGAGCAGCCGGTACATGACGTCGGCGGTGAGCCCGCCAGCCGCGGCCGGCGGAGTCTTCGACGGGGGTGCCGGGTCGTTCCCGGGGAACTGGGCAAGCCCGGTCAGGGGCATCGCCGCGGCGAGGCACGCCACGGCAGCGACGAATCCGATGCGACGAAATTGAGTCAAGTGTGCCTTCCTGCGGTCTGCGCGACGGCGGCCGGGCGCGAGAGGCCGGGCCGGCGGGCCGATCAGTCTAGGGTATATTCGGCACCGCAACAAACGCGCCGGACGCCCCCCCGTTCGCCCCCGCCCGCCGATGCCGGAACTGCCCGAAGTCGAGACGACGCGCCGCGGCATCGCCCCCCTCGCCGTCGGGCATCGCGTGGCGGCCCTGAATATCTACGACCGGCGCCTGCGCTGGCCGGTTCCCCCCGGGCTCGAACGGCGCCTGGCCGGCCGCACGATCGACGCGCTCGACCGGCGGAGCAAGTACCTGCTCTTTCGCGTCGGCAACGACACGCTGCTGCTCCACCTCGGCATGACGGGCAGCCTGCGCGCGTTCACGCGCGCGCCCGCGCGCGGCGCGCACGACCACTTCGACCTCGTGCTCGATTCGGGGATCACGCTCCGCTATCGCGACCCGCGCCGCTTCGGCGCGCTCCTTTGGGTGCCACCGCCCGCGGCGCGCCACCCGCTTCTCGCTTCGCTCGGCCCCGAACCGTTCGACGTGCGATGCGACGCCCGCTACCTGTGGCGGGCGACGCGCCGGCGGACGGCCGCGATCAAGCTCGCGCTGATGGACAATCGGCTCGTCGTCGGCGTCGGGAACATCTATGCGAACGAGGCGCTGTTCCGCGCGGGGATCCGACCCACGGTCCGCGCGAACCGCGTCTCGCTCGCCCGCTGCGAGCGGCTCGTGGGCGCGGTGCGCGAAACCCTGGCCGACGCGATCGCCAGGGGCGGTTCCACGCTCCGCGATTACGTCGACAGCCGCGGGGCCCCGGGCTACTTCCAGCTCGAGTACCGAGTCTACGGCCGGGAAGGACTGCCGTGCCGGGTATGCGGCACCGCAATAAAGTCCGTCCGGCAGGGCGGACGCGCCACGGCGTACTGCCCGCGCTGCCAGCGCTAGCGGCCCTGGATCCGGGGACGGCCCAGCGAGGCACGGGAAATGCTTACCGGCCTGTGCTAGATTCCCCACCGCCGTTTCCGACCCCACCGATGCCACCGGCCCGACTCGACAGCGTTGCCGCTCCCGCGCGCGAGCTCGCCGCGCGCTTCGAAGCCTACAGCGACTGGCGGCGGCGGCTGTCCGCGAGGATCTCCGCGCTGCACGAATGGCTCGCGCAGCAGGATCTCGCGGACGCGCAGATCGACCTCAAGGTCCAGCAGCTCCTCGAGCGCCTTCACCAGGACAAGCTGGTCGTCGCGTTCGTCGCCGAGTTCTCGCGCGGGAAGTCGGAGCTGATCAACGCGATCTTCTTCGCCGACTTCGGGCAGCGCCTGCTGCCGTCGTCGGCGGGTCGCACGACGATGTGCCCGACGGAGCTCCTCTTCGACGCGTCGCGCGCGCCGTCGATCCGTCTCCTGCCGATCGAGACCCGGCTTCGGGACGCGACGGTCGCGGAATTTAAGAATTACGCCGACGAGTGGGTGACGATCCCGCTCGACCTGTCATCGGCGGACCGGATGACCGAGGCGCTCTCCCGCGTCTCGCAGGTGAAGCGCGTGCCGGTCGCGCTCGCCCGCAAGTACGGGCTCTTCGAGGACGAGGGCTTCCTGTCCGCGCTCGAGTCCGAGGGCGAAGGCGCCGTCGACATCCCGTGCTGGCGGCACGCGGTGATCAACTTCCCCCATCCTCTGCTGCAGCAGGGGCTCGTGATCCTCGACACGCCGGGCCTGAATGCGATCGGCACCGAGCCCGAGCTCACGCTGAACCTCCTGCCGAACGCTCACGCGGTGCTGTTCATCCTCGCGGCCGACGCGGGCGTCACGAAGACGGACCTCGAGGTGTGGAACAAGCACCTGGCCGGCGAGGACGAGGCGACGCGCGCGGGCCGCATCGTCATCCTCAACAAGATCGACGGCCTGTGGGACGAGCTCCGCACGGAGCGCGACGTCGACGCCGAGATCGGCCGCCAGGTCGGCTCGTCGGCCGATCTCCTCGGCATCCCGGCGGCGCAGGTGTTCGCGGTGTCGGCGCAGAAGGCGCTCCTCGCGAAGGTCAACGGCGACGACGCGCTGCTCGCGAAGAGCCGGCTCCCGGGGCTCGAGGACGCGCTGTCGCGCAAGCTCATTCCCGCGAAGCGCGACATCGTCGGCGCGGCGACGCAGTCCGAGGTGCGCTCGCTCGCGGCCGGCGTGCGCGCGCTCCTCGACGCGCGGCAGAACGGGATCGCCGAGCAGCTGACCGAGCTCCGCGCGCTCCGCGGCAAGAACCAGGACGTGGTCGAGCACATGATGGACCGGGTCCGCCAGGAGAAGGAGCTCTTCGAGCGGGGGCTGCAGCGCTTCACCGCGCTCCGCACGGTGTTCTCGCAGCAGACGAACGAGCTCTTCGACGTGATAGGGCTCGACGCGCTCCGCGCGAACGCGGCCCGCACGCGCCGCCACGTCGAGGGGAGTCCGTTCACGAAGGGCGTGCGCAGCGCCATGAGCGAGTTCTTCGCGACGATCCGGCACGACTTCGCCGAGGCCGGGCGCCGGAGCGCCGAGATCCACGACATGATGCAGGCGATGTACGCGCGCTTCGCGAAGGAGCAGGGGCTCGAGCGCTACACGCCGCCGCCGTTCTCGATGCTCAAGTACCAGAAGGAGGTCGACCGGCTCGAGCGCGCCTACAACCAGCACTTCAACACGCTGTGGAACATGGTCAGCAAGGCCAAGTTCGCACTGATGAAGCGCTTCTTCGAGACGATCGCGTCGCGCGCGAAGCACGTCTACGACATCGCGAACCGCGACCTCGACAGCTGGCTCCGGGCCCTCATGTCGCCGCTCGAGACCCAGGTGAAGGAGCACCACCTGCAGCTCCGCCGCCGCCTCGACAGCATCAAGCGCATCCATCGCGCGAGCGGCGAGCTCGAGGACCGGGTCGCGGAGCTGGTCGCACAGGAGGAGGCGCTCGCGGCGCAGGCGCGTTCGCTCGCGCGCGAGGTCGGCGCGATCGACGCGATCATCCGGAATCCGGACGGTCTCCCGCTCGCGGCGAACGCTTAGGCCGTCCGTTCCGCGGCGGCTCGCGCCGCCTTCCCGGCCATCAGCGCTTCGTACTTGCGCTGCAACTGCTCCTTCGTCTCGACGTGCGCGGGGTCGACGGGGATGCAATCGACCGGACAGACCTCGACGCACTGCGGCGTGTCGAAGTGGCCGACGCACTCGGTGCATTTCGCCGGATCGATCACGTAGATCTCGACGCCCTGCGAGATCGCCTCGTTCGGGCACTCGGGCTCGCAGACGTCGCAGTTGATGCACTCGTCGGTGATGATCAGCGCCATCGCCGCTAGGCCTCCCCTTCCTGCGCGACCTTCGCCGCGAGGCGCGCGAGCACGGACGGGTGGACGAACGACGAGACGTCGCCGCCGAACTTCGCGATCTCGCGCACGATCGTGGCCGAGACGAACATGTACTGCTCCGACGGGGTGAGGAACAGGGTTTCGACCTCCGGGTAGAGGTTCCGGTTCATCCCCGCCATCTGGAACTCGTACTCGAAGTCGGACGCGGCGCGCAGGCCGCGCAGGATCGCCCGCGAGCCCTGAGCGTGAACGAAGTCCATGAGCAGCGTGGAGAACGCGACGACCTCGACGTTGGGATAGGGCGCGAGCACCTCGCGCGCCATCGCCACCCGTTCCTCGGGGGTGAAGAACGGTCGCTTCGATTCGCTGGCCGCGACCCCGACCACAACGCGGTCGAACAGCCGCGCCGCGCGGCGGACGATGTCCTCGTGGCCCCGCGTCAGGGGGTCGAACGTGCCCGGATAGACGACCTTCAGCATGGATCGCGAACGGCGTGCGCGGAAAAGGAGGCGGCGGGCCGGACGGCCTTCGTCGGGCTCAGTCCGGATGGACGAAAAGATGATAATGCACCTGCCCCGCCTTGTCGCCGCGGAACGGCGCGAGCCCCGGCGGCGGCGCGAGCGGCCCGCCGGCCTCGGCGTAGAGGTAGCCCCCGGGGGCGAGCCGCGCGGCGCAGGCGGGGAGCAGCCACGGCCAGGGGTCGTCGCCGAACGGCGGATCGCAGAAGATCACGTCGAACTCGCGCGCTTCGCCCGCGAGAAACTTTCTCGCGTCGGCGACGTGCGTTTCGAGCGCGCGCGCTCCGAGCGTCGCGCCCGCCGCGGCGATCGCGTCGACGGACGCCCGGCGCCGGTCGACGGCCACCGCGAGCGCCGCCCCGCGCGACGCGGCCTCGAGCGAGAGCGCGCCCGACCCTGCGTAGAGGTCGAGGCAGCGGCGTCCGGCGAGATCCTGGCCGAGCCAGTTGAAGAGCGTTTCGCGCACGCGGTCCGGCGTCGGCCGCAGCCCCGGGAACGCGGGGAAGCGGACGAGTCGTCCGCGAAAGGCGCCGCCGATGATGCGGACGCGGTTGGCGCGAGGGCTGGGCACGAGGTGGGCGCGGCGCATCCCGAAGCCTGGCGCCGCGCCGGCCCGGAAGATCGGAGCCGGTAAAATTATAGCGAGGGCTGCGCGTGCCGGCCTTGAGCGCCCCCCTTCCCGCGATGTTCGACCTCTTCAAACGCGACGACGACGCTCCCCGCAGGTCGTGGGGCGACCGCCTCAAGGCCGGGCTCGCGCGCTCGCGCGAGCGCCTGGGCGGGGCGATCGCCGTGGCGCTTCGCGGCCACACGCTCGACGACGAGACGCTCGAGGCGATCGAGACGGCGCTGATCACCTCCGACATGGGCATCGCGGCGACCGAGACCGTGATCGCGGAGCTCCGCGCGCGCTGGAAGCGCTCCGGCGGGGAGGGCGATCCGCGGTCGACGCTGAAGAGCGTGCTTGTCGACCTCCTGGCGCCGCTCGAGAAACCGCTCGTCGTCGGCGCGGCGCGGCCGTTCGTGATCATGATCGCGGGCGTCAACGGCGCGGGCAAGACCACGTCCATCGGCAAGCTCGCGAAGTTCCTCCAGCAGGAAGGCCACTCGGTGCTCCTCGCCGCCGGCGACACCTTCCGCGCGGCCGCGCGCGAGCAGCTCGCGATCTGGGGCGAGCGCAACGGCGTGGCCGTCATCTCGCAGCAGGGCGGCGACCCCGCCGCCGTCGTCTTCGACGCGATCGGCGCGGCGCGGGCGCGCGGCATCGACGTCGTCCTCGCGGACACGGCGGGCCGCCTGCCGACGCAGCTGCACCTCATGGAGGAGATCCGGAAGGTCCAGCGCGTGATCCGCAAGGCCGATGCCTCCGCTCCGCACGAGACGCTGCTCGTGCTCGACGCCAACACCGGGCAGAACGCGCTCGCGCAAGTCCGGGCTTTCGATGCGGCCCTCGGGCTCACCGGGCTCATCCTCACCAAGCTCGACGGGACGGCGAAGGGCGGCATCGTGGCCGCGATCGCCCGGGAGCATCCGATCCCGGTCCGGTTCGTGGGCGTGGGCGAGGCCGTCGACGACATGAAGCCGTTCGTGGCGGCCGACTTCGTCGAGGCGCTCGTCGGATAGCGCTGCGGGGCCCGCGGGATCCCGCGGGCCCTCCTGCCGATCCCGCGGTCGTCGCAGCTCTCCTCCCGTCCGACCAGCCCCGCCGCCTTTGCAAGTAAGCGGTCGCTTTCGTCGTCGCGCAGAGCAGGGGCGGGAAGAAGACGTCCAACGGCGACCTCCCCGAGACTGCCACCCCTATATCCGAGTGGAATTGTCGGGAACTTTTCCCCGGCTTAGCACTCGTATTGAGCGAGTGCTAAAATGGACTGCGGCGGATGGTCCGCCCGGCCGCGATCGAAGAGGAGACCGACAGCATGACCGGAACCGCGTTGGCATTCCCCACCCCGTCCTCGCTGGGGAGCCTGGATCACTACATTCAGGCGGTCAACCGCTTCCCGCTCCTGACCGCCGAGCAGGAGGTGGCGCTCGGGCGCCGGCTTCGCAAGGACGATGACCTCGAGGCAGCGCGGGAGCTCGTGCTCTCGCATCTGCGGCTCGTGGTGGCCGTGAGCCGGCAATACCTCGGGTACGGGCTTCCGCAGGCCGACCTGATCCAGGAGGGCAACGTCGGGCTCATGAAGGCCGTCCGCCGGTTCGACCCCGAACGCGGCGTGCGGCTCGTCTCGTTCGCGCTCCACTGGATCCGCGCCGAGATCCACGAGTACATCCTGCGCAACTGGCGCCTCGTGAAGGTCGCGACCACGAAGGCGCAGCGCAAGCTGTTCTTCAACCTGCGCGGGATGAAGAAGACGTCGGCCGCGTTGACGCCGGCCGAGGCGCGGGCGATCGCGAAGACGCTTGGGGTCAAGCCGGAGGAAGTGGTCGAGATGGAGACCCGGCTGTCCGGCCGCGACATCGCGCTCGACCCTCAGCCGGACGAGGAGGGCGCCTCCGCCGCGCCCATCAGCTGGCTCTCGGACCACGACGACGAGCCCGCGCAGATCCTGGAGCGGGCCGAGACCGCGCGGAACCGTTCGACGGGACTCTCGCGGGCGCTTTCGAAGCTCGACGACCGCAGTCGGCGAATCATCGAGGCGCGGTGGCTGCGCGAGGAGGATCCGGCGACGCTGCAGGACCTCGCCGACGAGTACGGCGTCTCGGCCGAGCGGATCCGCCAGATCGAGAGCAAGGCGTTGAAGTCGATGAAGGCGCAGATCGCGGCGGACTGACCGCGGTTCGAATCACCATCACGCCGGCGTTCCGCAAGGACGCCGGCGTTTTCTTTCCGCGACAGCCGAGTGGCTGGCAGAAGGGCATTGGGTGCGCGCATTCGCCGTGTGGAGCGCGATTGAACGGCCGCGAAGCGGCTGTGAGGCGCGGTCCTCGCGCCTTTATCGCGCGAGCGGCGCCGGGCCGCCCCAAGCCGCCCGCGCAAACTCAACCGGCCCCATATCTCCCGCCGGAACGCGGCACGCGTATGGGCGACCGGGGAGATTTGGGGCCGTCAGAGTTCCACCTGCGTGCCGAGCTCGACGACCCGGTTGGTCGGGACGTGGAAGAAGTCGGTGGCCTTGACCGCCATCTTCGACATGGCGAC
>DASQBO010000453.1:0-3552 GCA_035635175.1 Casimicrobiaceae bacterium
GTGTTAATTCGTTGCATCGAGGGGTCGGCCGCCCGCGCCGACTCGCGATTGCGCGCTCCCCCTGGGCGCTTAGCGCCCGGGGCCCCGGCGCGCCGCTCGCGGCCGCGGCCTCCGCACGGTCGCACTGCCCCGTTGCGTCGAGGGGTCGGCCGCCTGGCCTTGCTCCGGGTCGCATCCCCGCGTACACAACGCGCGGGGCCCCTGCTTCCCCGTCCGCAAGTCCTACCAGTGAATCCCTTGCGTGAGCTGGGCGAACGCCATCTGCTCGGGCGTGAGCTGCGCGGGGGCTTCGCCCGCCTTCTTGCCCTGCGCGGCCGCGGAATCCGGGAACATGTTGTACGCGGTGTTGAGGAGGATCTGCGTGAGCTTCGGCGCCGCCGCATGGCAAATCGCGCCGAAGATGCCGAGCCGCGTGGCAATGCGCACCGGCTTGTAGACGATCGCCTCGACGACCAGGTCGGCCGCCTGCTCCGGCGCCAGCGTCGGCACGCTCTCGTACATCTTGGTCGGCGCGATCATCGGCGTGCGCACCAGCGGCATGTTGATCGTCGTGAAGTTGATCCCCTTGTCGACGAATTCCGAGGCGGCGCACGCCGAGAACGAGTCGAGTGCCGACTTCGACGCGACGTACGCCGAGAACCGTGGTGCGTTCGAGAGGACGCCGATCGACGATATGTTGATGATGTGGCCGCGCTTCTGCTCGATCATCTTGGGGAGGAAGCCGAAGATGAGCCTGAGCGAGCCGAAGTAGTTGAGCTGCATCGTCCGCTCGAAGTCGTGGAAACGGTCGAACGAATTGATCACGCCGCGGCGGATCGAGCGCCCCGCGTTGTTGACGAGATAGTCGCAGGCGCCGTGCTCCTTGAGGACGCGCGCGACGAGAGCGTCGCACGACGCCATGTCGGAAATGTCGGCCGGGTAGATCCACGCCCTGCCGCCGGCCTTCTCGATCTCCTGCTTCGTCTCGACGAGCTTCTCCTCGCCGCGCGCGACGAGGATCACCTTCGCTCCCGCGTCGGCGAGCTTGAGCGCCGTCGCCCTGCCGATCCCCGAAGACGAGCCGGTGACGACGACGACCCTGTCCTTCACGCGGCCGGACAACGAGCGGTCGATGAAGAGATCGGGATCGAGGTTGCGTTCCCAGTAATCCCAGAGGTTCGCCGCGTACGACTCGACCTGCGGCACCGTGATGCCCGAGCCCTTGAGCGCCCTCGTCGCCTCGCGGTTGTCGTAGCGCGTGGGCCAGTTGATGAACTGGAACACGTCCTTCGGAATGCCGAGGTCCACGAGGACCGCGCGGATCATCCGCTTGACCGGCGCGAGCGAGCCGAGCCCGTAGAGGATCGGCGCCGGAATGAAGCCGAACATCCGTGCGTTGATGCGCATCGTCATCTGCGGCGCATGGCCCGCGCGGGCGAAGATGTTGAGGACCTCGCCGATCCGGTACGGCGCCGGATCGGTCAGATGGAAGCACTTGCCGTCGAGGCCCTTCTTGTGCGCGAGGTAGTCGAGCGCGTCGGCGACGAAGTCGACGGGGACCATGTTGATGCGGCCGCCCTCGATGCCGATCGTCGGCATCCACGGCGGCAGCGCGCGACGGAGCTTCTGCAGCGCCTTGAAGAAGTAGTACGGACCGTCGATCTTGTCGATGTAGCCCGTCTTCGAGTCGCCGACGACGAAGCCCGGCCGATAGATCCGGAACGGGACCTTGCAGTGCCTGCGGACGATGCCCTCGGAGTCGTGCTTGGTCCGGAAGTACGGGTGATCGAGATCCTCGGCTTCCTCGAACATGTCCTCGCGGAAGACGCCGTCGTAGAGGCCGGCGGCGGCGATCGAGCTTACGTGGTGGAAGCAGCCCGCCCCGACCGCGGCGGCGAACCCGATCGCGTTGCGCGTGCCATCGACGTTGGCGGTCTGCTGCGCCTCGGGGCTCGCGGCGATGTCGTAGATCGCGGCCAGGTGGAACATGTGCTGCACGCGGCCCTTGAGCTTGCGCAGGTCCGCCGCCGAGACGCCGAGGTTCGGCTTCGCGAGGTCACCGACGATGCCGACGACCTCGCGATCCGTGGCATTCCAGTATTCCGTACGCAGCTCGTCGAGCTTGGCGAGCGAGCCCTTGCGGACCAGGACGTAGATCGGCTCGCCGCGCTTCAGCAGGTTCGCGACGAGGAAACGGCCGATGAAGCCGGTCGCGCCGGTGACGAAATGCGCCATGATGGCTCCTCCTTGGGATTGCCGCGGGCAGTGCTGCCGCGCGCCGGCACATCGAGGGCGGCGACGGCGGCCCGGGGGCTCGGCCCGGCCCGGTTTGCGATCGATTATATCGCCGGGGAGCGGCGGCGGACGCACCGCGCGCGCCGCATCTCGCCGTGCCGGTTTAGTATGATTGCTCTAACGGGGCGCCCTAGAATTCAACGAGTGGCGGTGCAACCGGCGGTGAGGAGGAACGGGCGATGTTGAAGAAGGCGAAGGCCACGATGATGGAAGGCGCGGCGGGGGAAGCGAAGGACCTTGCGCAGGCCGTGCTCGACTCGTCGCACCAGATCTGGCTCGCGGGCGTCGGTGCTTTCGTCCGCGCGCAGCAGGAAGGGATGAAGGTGTTCGAGTCGCTCGTCCAGCAGGGCGAAAAGCTCGAGCGCAGGACGAGGCAGGCCGCGGTGGACACGGCGGCCGCGGCGCGGGGCGCGGCGACCGCAAAGGCGAAGGAGATGCAGCAGATGGCCGGCGGAACGTGGGACAAGCTGGAGCAGGTGTTCGAGGACCGGGTCGCCCGGGCGCTCGGGAAGCTGGGCGTCTACACGCAGAACGACGTCCAGAAGCTCGCGAAGCGCGTCGACGCGCTGTCGGACGCCGTCAACGAATTGCTCAAGGTCGCAGGGACCCGCGCGCCGAAGCCGCGCGCGAAGCCCGCGGTGAAGCGCGCGAAGAAGACGCGGCGCAGCCCCGCCGCGAAACGGCCCGCGAGCGCCGCCTGAGAGGGCGGCGCGCACAGGGAAACGGCCCGCCGTCCGGCGGGCTTCGTTTTTTTCGAGACGGCGCAGCGGCGCCGGCCGTGCCTCGGCCTCCGCACCGTCGTGCGTCGCGGCGGTCGCATTGTCGACTCGCTGCGCCGACTCGCCTGAGTCGCCTCCCCTCGCGCCGCGCTCGGGGGGCCCCGGCTACTGGGCTCGCATCGCCACTCGCTATCGCTCGCTCCCCTTGGCGCTTGGCGCGAGGGGGGAACGAGCGAACGGCGAGCAGCGTTCGGAGGCCGACCCCCCGGAGTAATGAACTGCGTCGGAAGCGCGGAGGCAGAACCGGGCTGCCCGCTACTCCCGGTTGAGCTTCTCGACCTGCTTCACGTAGTTCTGCATCGCGTCGTCGCGGCTCATGCCCTTGAGCTTCGCCCACGCGTCGTGCTTGGCGCCGCCGACGAAATCGAAGCCTCCCGGCCGCTCGCCCTTCACGTCGCCCTCGGTCGCCTGCTTGTAGTACGAGTAGAGCTTGAGGAGCGTCGCGTTGTCGGGCTTCTTCTTCGTCTGCTTCGCGGCCGCGGCGGCCGCCTCGAACTTC
>DASQBO010000454.1:0-6855 GCA_035635175.1 Casimicrobiaceae bacterium
ACCGCTGGTGTACCGGTTGTGACGCCAGTCGCATTGCCGGGTAGCTATGTGCGGAAGCGATAACCGCTGAAAGCATCTAAGCGGGAAACGTGCCTGAAGATGAGATCTCCCGGGGACTTGATCCCCCTGAAGGGTCGTGGCAGACCACCACGTTGATAGGCCGGATGTGGAAGCGCGGTAACGCGTTAAGCTAACCGGTACTAATTGCCCGTGCGGCTTGACCCCATAACCGTGAGTGCTGACCGGTTGCGGTGTCTGCGCCAATCCAATCCATCTACTTCTTCCGAACGCGGCTGCCGTCGCGGCAGCCAACCGTCAACGCCTGACGACCATAGCCCGCTGGCCCCACTCCTTCCCATCCCGAACAGGACCGTGAAACGGCGGCACGCCGATGATAGTGTGGATCACCCATGCGAAAGTAGGTCATCGTCAGGCACCCATCCGAATGAGAAAGCCCGGCCAGATGCCGGGCTTTTTCATTTCACGGAGCGCTGACGCATCGCGCGACACCCGCGGCTCATCCAGCGGTCGCGTCCGCGCCGACCGAGGACAGGCTTTCTGGTAGCGAAGCCCGCGCCGGTCACCTCGGCTGGCCGTAGGTTCTGAAGCGAACGAGAATCTTTTCCATCTCGCGCGCGGACAGGAGCGCCGGCTCTCCCAGCTGCAGCGCCCGCCAGTACATCTCGGCGAGCGTCTCCACTTCGACCGCGAGCGCGAGCGCCTCCGCGAGCGACGCTCCGCCCGCGAGCATCCCGTGATTCGCGAGCAGGCACGCCCGGCGCCCCTCCATCGCCTCGACCACGCGATCGGCGAGCGCCTGCGTGCCGAAGGTGCGGTAGGGCGCGCAGCGGATGTCGCGGCCGCCGGCGACCGCGACCATGTAGTGGAACGCGGGGATGCCGCGGCGCAGGCAGGCCAGCGCCGTCGCGAAGGGCGAGTGCGCGTGGACGATCGCGCGAAGGTCGTCGCGGACGCGGTAGAGGTCGTGGTGAAAGCGCCACTCCGACGACGGCAGGCGCGCGCCGTGCGCCTCGCCGCGCGGCGACACCGCGACGATGTCGCGCGGCCGCATCGTGTCGTAGGGCATCCCCGTCGGCGTGATCAGGAAGCCGTCGTACCGGGCACCCGGGGTACGTGCGCTCACGTTGCCGGACTTGCCGCGGTTGATCCCGTGTGCGTTCATCGCGCGCGCCGTGGCGATGATCGCGGCGCGGAGCGCGCGATGGGCGGACGACCTGGGTCCGGACGTTCGTCCGGCCATCAACCGGCCTCCGCACGGATGGAGGCTGGCGATGTGCCGAGGGGCCCGCCTCTCTCAGTCGCTCGCGGACGCGCCCTTCGGGCCTTGGCTTCGCCCCGCTCGTTCATTCGTACTTCTCGGGGAAGGCCGCGGCCAGGGCGGTGCGGTCGGCCGCGACGACGCCGCGCTCGGTGACGAGACCGGAGACGAGGCGCGCAGGCGTCACGTCGAAGGCGTAGTTGACCGCGTGCGTCCCGGCGGGCGCGATCGCGACCGTGGCGCTGTGTCCGTGGCTGTCGCGCCCGGTCACGGCGAGCACCTCGTCGGGGCTCCGCGATTCGATCGGGATCTCGTCGCCGGCCGCGAGCCGCGCGTCGAGAGTCGGCGACGGCAGCGCGACGTAGAACGGAACGCCATTGTCGCGCGCCGCGAGCGCTTTTTCGTAGGTGCCGATCTTGTTGCAGACGTCGCCGTTGCCGGCCACCCGGTCGGCGCCGACGATGACGGCGTCGACGTCCCCGCGCCGCATGAGGAGCGCGCTCGCCGCATCGGGCAGGAGCGCGTGCGGGACGCCGCGCCGCGCCATCTCCCAGGCCGTGAGATTCGCGCCCTGCAATCGCGGCCGCGTTTCGCTGACCCAGACGTGGAGCGGGAGTCCCTCGGCGTGCGCGAGGAACAGGGGCGCCGTCGCGGTGCCCCAGCCGCACGTCGCGAGCGCGCCCGCGTTGCAGTGAGTCATGACGCGGACCGGCCCGGGCCTCCGGCCCGCAAGCTCGCGCAGCACCGCGAGTCCGTGCCGGCCGATCGCATGGTTGATCGCCTCGTCCTCCTCGGCGATCGCGTCGGCCTCGCGCCACGCGGCGTCGGCGCGTTCCTCGGGCCGGAGCGGCAGCACCGCCGCACGGACCCGATCCAGCGCCCAGCGGAGATTGACGGCGGTGGGCCGCGTCGCGTCGAGCGCCGCGTGCGCCTTCACGAGCGCGTCGTCGGACGCGTCGCGATCGAGCGCGAGCGCGAGCCCGTAGGCGCCGACGGCGCCGATCAGCGGAGCGCCGCGCACCCACATCGTGCGGATCGCCATCGCCGCCGCGTCGGCCGTGGCGATCTTCACGCCGACCACCGCGTGCGGCAGCGCGCGCTGGTCGATCGTCTCGATGTGCCGCGTGCCGGGCCGATGGACGAGCGCGCGGTACGCAGCCGGATCGCGCACGCTCGCGCTCACTTGAGCACCTGGACCAGGTTGTTGAAGTCGTCGGTCCACAGCCGCCAGTCGGGCCGCGGGTCGATCGGCGTCGCGAACTCCGTCAGCTCGGGCTTCTCGAGCGCAGCGGGGTCGTCGGACACGAGCACCCAGTCGCTCGTGCTGGTCATGCCGTCCTTGGTCTCGTCGCGGATCTGCAGCACGGCGAGGCCCTGCGCGTCGGCGAGCGCCTGCACGACCGGCGCGAGGTCGAGGTACCGGTTCGTCACGTGGAACGCGATGACGCCGCCCGGCTTCATGTGACGGCGGTAGACGGCGAGCGCCTCCGCCGTGATGAGGTGCACGGGAATCGCGTCGCTCGAGAACGCGTCGATCGCGAGCACGTCGAACGCCTGCTTGGGCTCGCGCTCGAGCGAGAGCCGTGCGTCGCCCAGCACGAGCTCGATCTTCGCGGCGCTGTCGCGGAGGTACGAGAACTCGGTCTGCGCGATCGTGATCACGTCGGGATTGATGTCGTAGAAGCGGTACGTGTCGCCGCTGGCGCCGTAGGTCGCGAGCGTGCCGGTCCCGAGGCCGATGATGCCGACCTTGAGCGGTTCCAGGCGGGGGTGCAGCGATTCGAGGAGTCGGCCGATCCCGGAGGTGGCCGTGTAGTAGCTCGTCGGCTGCCTCCTGAGATCGGGCGACTGGAACTGCTGGCCGTGCATGATCGAGCCGTGGATCAGCGAGAGCCGGTGATTGACATCGTCGCCGGCACCGAACTCCGTGACGCGCAGGACGCCGTAGAAGTTGCGCTTCGAGAGCACCACCTGGTCGTAGAAACTGCGGACCGACCACACGCCGGTCCCGATCGTCGTGAGCACGGCCGCCGCAGCGAGTGCGGGATAGACCGGATGCATGCGCCGCACTTGCCACGCGAGCAGCACGGCCGCGACGACCAGCCCGAGCTCGAGCTCGAAATGCGCCGGCAGCACGAGCGGGGCGACGAGTCCGACGGCCGCGGCGCCGAGCGCGCCGCCGAGCGAGATCATCAGGTAGAACCGGGTGAGATAGCGCGGCACGGGCTTCAGGCGGACGAGCTCGCCGTGACAGAACATGCAGGCGATGAAGAGGCCCGCGCAGAACACGCCGATCTGCAGCGCGAGCTCGTAGGTGAGCTTCGGATCGGCCTGCGTCCAGCCCATGACGCCGAGCGCCGCCGCCGCCATCGCGAGGAACGCGTCGCGCCGGTACCAGCCCTTGGTGTCGAAGCACAGGATGAACGTCAGCAGGTAGATGGCGAGCGGCGCGATCCACAGGAGGGGGATCGAGGCGATGTCGACGGTGATGTGGTTCGAGACCGCGAGGAGCAGCAGCGACCCCGTGGCGGCCAGCGCGCACCACAGGAGCTGGCGGGCGGCCGTCGGAGCGGGCGTGTCGAGGCCGTTCCCGACCGCGGGCGCGGGCCCCGTGACGAGATCGTGCACGGCAGGCGTGCGCGCAGCGCGCAGGCTCGTCCACCCTGCCGCGCCGCACAGCACGACGAACAGGGCGTACGCGGCCGACCACCCCCACGCCTGCGTGCGGGTCGGCGCCCATGGCTCGAGCAGGAACGGATAGCCGACGAGCGCGAGCATCGAAGCGAGGTTCGACAGCGCGAACAGCCGATAGGGGCTCGCGCCGGGGCGGGCGCGCGCGAACCATGCCTGGAGCAGCGGGCTCGTCGTCGACAGGAGGAAGTAGGGCAGGCCGATCGTGGCGACGAGGAGCCCGAGGATCAGCCACGACGGATTCTCGCTGCCGTCGGGCTTCCAGCCGGCCGCGGGAATGATCGGCAGCGTCACCAGCGACACGAGGAGCAGCGCGAGGTGCAGGCGGACCTGCGCGCGCGGCCCGAGCCGGTGCACGGCGAGGTCGGAGTACGCGTAGCCCGCGAGCAGCGTCGTCTGGAAGAAGACGAGGCAGGTGGTCCACACCGCCGCCGAACCGCCGAACCAGGGCAGGATCTCCTTCGCCACCACCGGCTGGACGAGAAACAGCAGGAAGGCGCTGACGAAGATCGTGGCGGCGTAGAGGAGCATGGGGAGGAAGGCGGTGCGCCGCGGAGCGCCCCGCGGCAGTCGACAGCGCGCATTCTACGGGGTCGCCGCGCGCAGCGAACCGCCTGCGCACCCGCGAGCGCGAGCGCGGCGAGAGGGTCAGTAGACGGTGCGCGGACGGAAGTACTGGGCGCGGTCGATCGAGTGCACGGTGATGTCGCGCACGTCGATGCCCTGCAGCACGCGCAGCGGGATGTCGGCGCCGGCTGCGCCCCGGCGCCAGACCTTCCGATAGAACTCGGCCTGCGTGCGGACGCCCTCTCCGGCGACCGCGAGGATGATGTCGCCTGCGCCGAGGCCGGCGCGGTCGCCGGGGCCTTCCGGGGAGACTCGAGCGACGATGAGTCGGCCCTGCACCTCGTCGGCGGCAACGCCGAGCCACGGCCGCGGGGGGCCGGCGCGCCGCCCGGTCTTCGCGAGGTCGGAGAGGATCGGCTTCAGCGCGTCGATCGGAACGAACATGTTGCCCGGGACACCGTCCTCGCCCGAATCGGCCACGATCAGCGAGCCCACGCCGACGAGCTTGAGATCGCGGTTCACGAGCGCGGCACCGCTCCAGTTGGTCGTCGGCGGCGAGGTGAAGATCGCCTGGTCGAGCAGGTATTCCCAGTTGCCCGTGAACGGACGCTTCGCGACGACGGAGGCGAGCGTCAGATCGCTTGCGCCGTCGTAGTTGACGACGAGCACCGGATCGCGCAACGACAGCCTGGCCGATTCTCCGAGCTCGAGCGGCTGCGCCTTGAGAGGGACCGTCGTGCGGACGAGGCCGAATCCGGTCGCATGGTCGTAGCCCGCGACCTGGGCGGGCAGCACGTGCCCCTCGCCGTCGACGACCTGCACGTCGTCCGCCTCGACGATCAGGTAGCCGATGGTGAGGATCAGCCCGTCTTTCCCGATGACGATCCCGGTTCCCTCGCGCTCCTGCCCGAGGCTCGCGGCGCTGCGTGCGTTGGGAACCGCGCGCGTGCGAATCTTCACGAGCGCGTCGAAGAAGTGTTCCATGTCGGCCGCGCCACTGGCGACCGGGCTTCGCGCCGCGGGTGCCGCCGGCTCCTCCGCGCGCGCAGCGACCGGAATCGACAGCGCCCCGACGGCGAGCGCCAGCGCGCAGGCCGCGGCCGCCCGTGTCATCGCGACTCGAATCGGAACAGGCATGGCGACCTCCGCTGCCCGGACGCCGGCCGCGCGGACGCGCGGCGCGCGTTGCAGGAGTTGCGGCCGGGGCGCCGACCCCCACGGTGCCAATATAGCGCGTCGCGGCGATCGCACAAGCGCATGGGCGTACGCCTCCCCTGGACCGGTGACGAGGCGCCCCTCGGTATAATCGGACGTCGCGCTCCCGGGGGCCGTTCTCCCCCGCCCCGCCCCGCGCGAACGCCGATTCCGCCCATGACCGCGCGCCGCAAGCCCGAGGACCTCCGCTCGCACCGCTGGTTCGGCCAGAGCGACATGCGCGGCTCCGCCCATCACTCGCGCGCCGCGCAGATGGGCTATTCGCGCGCCGACTACCAGGACAAGCCGATCATCGCGATCGTCAACACCTGGAGCGACATCAACATGTGCCACACGCACTTCCGGCAGCGCGCCGAGGAGGTGAAGCGTGGCGTTCTGCAGGCCGGCGGCTTCCCGCTCGAGATGCCGGCGATCTCGCTCGCCGAGGTCTTCCAGAAGCCGACGACGATGCTCTACCGCAACCTGCTCGCGATGGAGACCGAGGAGCTCCTGCGCTCGTATCCGGTCGACGGCGCCGTGCTGATGGGCGGCTGCGACAAGACGACGCCTGCCATGCTGATGGGCGCGCTCAGCATGAACCTGCCGGCGATCTTCATGCCGGCGGGCCCGATGCTGCGCGGCGACTGGCGCGGGCAGTTCCTGGGCTCCGGCTCCGACGTCTGGAAGTACTGGGCCGAGAAACGCGCCGGCCGTCTGACCGACGAGCAGTGGCTCGCGATCGAGGACGGCATCGCGCGCTCGCCCGGCCACTGCATGACGATGGGAACGGCATCGACGATGACGTCGGCTGCAGAGGCGCTCGGCTTCACGCTGCCCGGCGCCGCTTCGATCCCCGCCGCGGACTCGCGGCACGCCCGAATGGCAGCCGAGACCGGACGGCGGATTGTCGCCATGGTGTGGGAGGACCTGAAGCCGCGCGACTTCGTGACGGCCCCGGCGGTCGACAACGCGATCACGACGATCCTGGCGCTCGGCGGCTCGACGAATGCCGTCGTTCACATGGTCGCCGTCGCGCGGCGCGCGGGCATCCCGCTCGCGATCGACCGCTTCGACGAGCTCGCGCGTCGCACGCCTCTCGTCGCGAACGTGCGGCCCGCGGGGAA
>DASQBO010000455.1:0-4792 GCA_035635175.1 Casimicrobiaceae bacterium
GAAGCTCGTCGCAGGTGCGCGCGGCGGCTACTGCTTCGAGCAGAACGCGCTGTTCGCGGCGGCGCTCGAGCGAATCGGCTTCGGCGTGACGCGGCTCGCCGCGCGCGTGCGCCTCGGCACGGAGCGCGTGCTGCCGCGCACGCACATGACGCTGCTGGTCGCGGTGGACGGTGCCGAGGTGCTGGCCGACGTCGGCTTCGGTGCCGACGGACTGCTCCTACCGGTGCCGCTCGGCGGCCGCGCCGTGCCGCAGTTCGCGTGGACGTACCGGGTCGCGGAGGCCGGCGGGGCGTACGCGTTGCAGACGCTGCGCGACGGCGCGTGGCAGGATCTCTACGCCTTCACGCGCGAGCCGCAGCTTCCCGTCGACTACGAGATCGCCAACCACTACACGTCGACGCATCCGGCATCGCGCTTCACGCTCGTGCTGACCGCCCAGCGCCTCGCGACCGACGTCCGGCGGACCCTGCGCAACCGCGTCTACAGCGAGGATCGCGGCGCGGAGGTCGCGACGCGAACGCTTGCGAGCGACGACGAGATCCTCGACGTGCTCGCGACCGAGTTCGGCCTCGCGTTCCCGCGTGGCACGCGATTCGGCTACGACGGCGGGGCGGACTGACTCGCTCTCCGCCGACTCGCATCGGCGATAATGGCGGTCCCTGCGATCGCCGTCGCGCTCGCGCCGCTCGTCCGCGCCCGCCCATGCCCTCGTTCGCCCCGATCACCGCGCATCCGGCCCTCGCCTGCGCCGTCCTCCTCACCGCGTCGAACCTGTTCATGACCTTCGCGTGGTACGGACACCTCAAGCACCTGCAGTCCTGGCCGTGGTGGACGGCGGCGCTCGTGTCGTGGGCGATCGCCCTGGCCGAGTACCTGCTCCAGGTGCCGGCCAATCGGATCGGGTTCCGCGTGATGTCGCTCGCGCAGCTCAAGATCCTGCAGGAGGTGATCACGCTGTCGGTGTTCGTCCCGTTCGCCGTGATGTACATGGGCGAGCCGCTCAAGCTCGACTACGTGTGGGCGGCGCTGTGCATCATGGGCGCCGTGTATTTCATCTTTCGCGGCTGAGGACGGCCGGTCGCCGTGTCGTCCGCCGCGCCGCGCTTCTTCCCTTACGTCTACCTCGCGTTCGCGGCGGGGTACGTGCTTTCTTATTTCTTCCGCAATGTGAACGCGGTCATCTCGATCGAGCTCTCGCGCGAGCTTGCGCTCTCGCCGGGTGTGCTCGGCCTCATGACGGCCGCGTACTTCGTCGCGTTCGGGGCCATGCAGCTGCCCGCGGGGGTTCTCCTCGACCGTTACGGACCGCGCCGCGTCGAGCCGGTGCTGCTCGGAGTCGCGGCGCTGGGCGCACTCGCGTTCGCGCTGGCCGACGGCGTGCCGGGCCTGCTCGTCGCGCGCGGCCTCATCGGCGCGGGCGTCTCGGTCTGCCTGATGGCGCCGCTCAAGGCCATCGCCACCTGGTGTCCCCCCGAGCGCCGCGCCTCGCTGTCCGGCTGGATCATGGTCGCAGGAGGGCTCGGCGCTCTCGCCGCGACGGCACCGCTCGAGCTCGCGCTGCGCGGCGCGAGCTGGCGCACGATCTTCGTCGTGATCGCGGCGACCACCGCCGCGGCTGCGGCCCTGATCGCGTGGCTCGTCCCGGACACGCCGCCGCAGCGCGATGCCGGGGCGCGCGCGCAGTGGGCCGGCGTGCGCGACGTCCTCGCGCACCGCCGCTTCTGGTGGATCGCACCGCTTGCCGCGACCGGCATCGGCCAGTTCATGGCCGTGCAGGGACTGTGGGCGGTGCCGTGGCTCGTCGAGGTCAACGGGTTCGACCGCGCCGTCGCCGCGCGGCACCTGCTGGCGATGGGGGTCACGATGCTCGGAGGCTACCTGGCGCTCGGCCTCTTCGCGACGCGCCTCGCACGGCACGGCGCGCACCCGCGCCACCTGTTCGGCGGCGGCTTCGCGCTGAACGCGCTCGCGCTCGTCGCGATCGTCACCGAGCTGCCGGGAAGCTGGTTGTGGTGGTCGCTCTACGGGCTCGGCGCGACGGTCAACGTGCTCGGGTTCACCGTGGTCACCGACGGCTTCGGGGCCGCTCTCGCCGGGCGCGCGAGCACCGCGCTCAACCTTCTCATGTTCACCGGCAGCTTCCTCGCGCAGTGGGGGATCGGCGTCGTCGTCGACGCGGCGCGCGCGGCGCTCGGTTTCGATCTCGCGGACGGCCTCCGGCTCGCGTTCGCGAGTGCGCTGGTGCTCTACGCGGCGGCGTTCGCATGGTTCGCGTGGGGCTGGCGCCGCCACGCGCGGATCGCCGGGGGCGCGCTCGCTTAGCCGGCGATGGCGAACGACCTCGAGGCCCTGCTGCGCGAAGCGAGCGAGCGCGTTGCTGCGCGCGACCGCAACGGCGCGATCGCCGCCTACCGCAGCGCGCTCGAGCTCGCGCCCGAGCGCGCGGAGCTCCACCACAACCTGGGCGTGATGCTGGCCGAGAAGCACCGCGACGCCGAGGCGCTCCGGTCGTTCGCCGCCGCGGCGCAGCGGCGTCCGGACTGGCCGGAGCCCTGGCTCGCGAGCGGGCACATGCTGTTCGCCCGCGGACGCTACAAGGAGGCCGCAGGCGCGTTCGAGGCCGCGCTCGCGCGCGCGCCGGAGCGGCTCGACGCGTCGTACAACGCGGCGAAGGCGCTGGTCCACGCGAAGCGCTGGAGCCTTGCCGTGCCGCATCTCGTCCGCGCGCGCGCGCTCGCGCCCGCGAACGAGGACGTCTGGTTCGAGTTGCGAGCGCTCTTCCTGCGGCTCGGCCGGCTCGAGGAAGCCGCCGAAGACACGGCGCGCTTCGAGGCGTCCGGCGCGCCGTCGGCGCGACTGGCGGTCGCGGCGCTCGCGGCGCGGCTGCGCGGCGGCGATGCGGTCGCCGAAGCCGCGGCGCTCGAGCGCGCCCTCGACTGGCCCTACGCGGAAGGGGACGAGGCGCTCGTCGCGGAACTGCTCGCGCTCCTGCAGTACGTCGACCTCGCGCAGGAACGGCTCTTCTCCGTCTATCGGACCTACGACCGGCTGCAGCAGGCAGGCCTGCGCGGCGCGGCGTCCCTCGCGCGTCCTCGGCGCGACGACGATCCGGTGCTGCGGATCGGGTATCTTTCCGCCGACTTCCGCGATCACGTGATGGGCAAGCTGCTCCTGCCGGTCGTCGCGGCGCACGATCGCGCGCGCTTCGCGGTCCGCGCGTACGCGCTGGCGCCGCCCGAGAACTCGGACGCGCTGACCGCGCGCTGGAAGGCGGCGGTCGACGAGTTCGTGAACGTCGCGGCGCTCGACGACCGCGCGGCTGCGGAGGCGATCGCCGCCGACGATCTCGATCTGCTCGTGGACTTGATGGGCCACTCGTCGTACGCACGCCCCGGCATCCTGGCCTACAAGCCGGCACGGACGATCGTCACGCACCTGGGGTACCACGGCGCGATCGGCCTCTCGCAGGTCGACTACAAGCTCACCGACCGCTACGCCGACACGGCGGCGACGGCCCGTTGGCAGATCGAGGCGCTCCTGCCTATGGACACCTGCGTGCTGCCGCTGCGCCGCGTCGCGCCCGCCCCCGACGCGGGTCTGTCGCGGCAGGGGGTCGGCTTGCCTTCCGAGGCGCCGGTCTTCGCGACTTTCGTGAGCGTGCAGAAGCTCTCGCCACGTTGCATCGCCGCGTGGCGGCGGATCCTCGACGCGCTGCCCGGCGCTGTCCTCGCGTTCTCGCCGGTGAACGACGAGGAGCGGCGAGCGATCGAGCGTCGCGCGACCGGGCTCGGCCTCGAGGCGTCCCGGCTCGCGTTCGTGCCGTACCGCCGCGGCGACGACGCGTATAACCGCGCGCGCTACGCGCTCGTCGACGTCGCGCTCGACACGATGCCGTACACCGGCGGCGACACGACGGCGGCGGCGCTCGATGGGGGCGTTCCGGTCGTGACGCGAGTCGGCTCGCGGCACGCCGAGCGGATGGGCTACAGCATCCTCATGCATCTCGGGCTCACGCAGACGATCGCGCACACGGACGACGGCTACGTGGAGCTCGCGCTCCGGCTCGCGACGGACGGACCGTTGCGCGACGCGGTGCGCGCGGAGGTCGCGCGCGCGATGGCCGATCCCGCGGCGACGGATCCCCTCCGGTACGCGCGCGCGCTCGAAGCGGCGTACGAGCGCGCCATCGCCGAGCGGAACCCCTCGGGCGCGCGATGACGTCGCTGCGCGACGAGCTCGACGCCGCGGGCACGCACTATGCGCTCGCACGCTACGACGACGCGGTCGCAGCCTATCGGCGCGCGCTCGCGCTCGCGCCGGGCGACGCGGCGGTCGCGCACAACCTCGGCGTGGCGCTGGCCGCGGCCGGCCGCGCCGAGGAGGCCGGCGCCGCGCTTGCGCGCGCGGTTGCACTCGCGCCCGACGGCGTCGCCTCGTGGCTTGCGCTCGGGCACCTCGAATTCGGGCGCGGTCGCATCGACGCGGCCGAGGCGGCGTTCGCCGCCGCTGCGCGGATCGCGCCGGCATCGGTCGAAGCGCAGTACAACCTGGGCTATGCGCGCTGCGAGCGCGGAGACTTCGCCGCTGCGCTGCGCCCGCTCTCGATCGCGCGGGAGCTGGCGCCCGCGAACGAGCAGGTCTGGTACCAGCTCTACAACACGAGGCTCGCGCTCGACGATCGCGAAGGGGCGCTCGCGGACTTCCTCGCCTTCGAGCCCCGCGCCGCGCCGACGGCGGCCTTTCTGCGCGCGGCGCTCGAGTGCGCGCGGATGCAAGGCGACGGCGAGCACGA
>DASQBO010000456.1:0-5386 GCA_035635175.1 Casimicrobiaceae bacterium
CGTCGCCCGCGAGGTGGGCACCGAAGGCAAGCTCGGCGGGCAGGCGCAGGTGCCGGGCGTCGGCGGGACCTGGAAGGACCTGACCGACAACGTCAACTTCATGGCGTCGAACCTGACGGCGCAGGTCCGGGGGATCGCCGAAGTCGCATCCGCCATCGCCGGCGGCGACCTCTCCCGCAAGATCACCGTCGACGTCCGCGGCGAGATCCTGCTCGTCAAGGAGACGATGAACACGATGGTCGAGCAGCTGCGCGCGTTCGCCTCCGAGGTCATCCGCGTCGCGCGCGAGGTCGGGACCGAAGGCAAGCTCGGCGGGCAGGCGGTGGTGCCGGGAGTCGCGGGGACCTGGAAGGACCTGACCGACAACGTGAACCTGCTCGCGGCGAACCTGACGACGCAGGTGCGCAACATCGCGGAGGTGACCACGGCGGTCGCCCGCGGCGATCTCTCGCGCAAGATCACGGTCGACGTTTCGGGCGAAATCCTCGAGCTCAAGAACACGATCAACACGATGGTGGACCAGCTCAACGCGTTCGCGTCGGAAGTGACCCGCGTCGCGCGCGAGGTGGGCACCGAGGGCAAGCTCGGCGGCCAGGCGCAGGTGCCCGGGGTCGGCGGCACGTGGAAAGATCTGACCGACACCGTGAACGTGATGGCGGCGAACCTGACCGAGCAGGTGCGCGGCATCGTCAAGGTCGTGACCGCCGTGGCCGAAGGCGACCTTACGCAGAACCTCACGGTGCAGTCGAAGGGCGAGGTGGCGGCGCTCGCGGACACGATCAACGACATGACGAAGACGCTCGCGATCTTCGCGGACCAGGTGACTTCCGTCGCGCGCGAGGTGGGCGTCGAAGGCCGGCTCGGCGGGCAGGCGAACGTGCCCGGCGCAGCCGGCACGTGGAAGGACCTGACCGGCAACGTGAACCTGCTCGCCGCCAACCTCACGAATCAGGTGCGCGCGATCGCGGAGGTCGCCACCGCGGTGACCAAGGGCGACCTGACGCGGTCCATCCAGGTCGAGGCGCGGGGCGAGGTCGCCGATCTCAAGGACAACATCAACACGATGATCGACAACCTGCGGCTCACGACCGACCGCAACAACGAGCAGGACTGGCTCAAGACCAATCTCGCGCGGTTCACGGGCATGCTGCAGGGCCAGCGCGACCTGGCGACGGTGGGGCGCATGCTGCTTTCGGAGCTCGCGCCGCTCGTCAACGCGCACCAGGGGCTCATCTACCAGATGGTCGACGAAGGCGGCGTCCACCTGCGGATGCTGGCTGCCTACGCCAGCACGTCCGGGGCGCGGTACGCCGCGCAGATCGCGCTCGGCGAGGGCTTCATCGGCCAGTGCGCACTCGACAAGCGCCGCATCGTGCTCACCCGGGTGCCCGAGGACACGGTGCCCGTGGGGCCCGTCTTCTTCACCGCGCTGCCGCGGAGCGTCGCCGTGTTCCCGGTGATCTTCGAGGGGCAGATCAAGGCCGTGCTCGCGCTCGCGTCGCTCAACGAGTTCGACCCGTCCCACCTCGCGTTCCTCGAGCAGCTGACGGCGAACCTCGGGATCGTCCTCAACAGCATCGAGGTCACGATGCAGACCGAGGCGCTGCTCAAGCAGTCGCAGAAGCTCGCGGCCGAGCTCCAGGCGCAGCAGGCGGAGCTGCAGCAGACCAACGACCAGCTGGGCCAGAAGGCGCTGCAGCTGGCCGCGCAGAACGCCGAGGTCGAGCGCAAGAACCGCGAGATCGAGCAGGCGCGGCGGGCGCTCGAGGAGAAAGCCAGCGAGCTCGCGCTCACGTCCAAGTACAAGAGCGAGTTCCTCGCCAACATGTCGCACGAGCTGCGGACGCCGCTCAACAGCATCCTGATCCTCGCGCAGCAGCTCGGCGACAACCCCGAGCACAACCTGACACCGAAGCAGGTCGAATTCGCGCGGACCGTGCATGGCGCCGGCACCGACCTGCTCAATCTCATCACCGACATCCTCGATCTGTCGAAGATCGAGTCGGGAACGGTCACCGTCGAGGCCGAGGAGCTGCTCTTCTCCGACATCGTGGCGACGGTCAGCCGCGCGTTCCACCTCGAAGCGGAGCGGCGCAAGCTGGACTTCGAGGTCCGGATCGGCCCGTCGCTGCCGCCGCACGTCGTCACCGACTCGAAGCGGCTCCAGCAGGTGCTCAAGAACCTGCTGTCCAACGCGTTCAAGTTCACGGCGCACGGCTCGGTGCAGCTGCACGTCGACGTCGCGAGCGGCGGCTGGAGCCGGGAGCACCCGATCCTCCCCACGGCGGACACCGTGGTGTCGTTCCGCGTGACCGACACGGGCATCGGCATCCCGCCGGAGAAGCAGAAGCTGATCTTCGAGGCGTTCCAGCAGGCGGATGCCGGGACGAGCCGCAAGTACGGCGGCACCGGACTGGGCCTCGCGATCAGCCGGGAGCTCGCGAGCCTCCTCGGCGGGGAGATCACGCTGCACAGCGTGCCCGAAAGGGGCAGCTCGTTCACGCTCTACCTGCCGCTTCGCTACGTGGGTCCGCTCGATCAGCGGCCCGACAAGACGTTCGACGCCGAACGGAGCCGCCCGGTCTCGTTTCCAGCGGTGCGCAGCGCGCCGCCGCCGCCGGCCGCGGTGCCGGACGACCGCGAGAGCCTGCTGTCCGGCGACCCGGTGATGCTGATCGTCGAGGACGATCCGAGCTACGCGCAGATCGTGGCGGACCTCGCGCGCAGCAACGGCTTCAAGGTCCTGATCGCCGCCCGTGGCGCCGACGCCATCGACCTCGTGCGCCGCTACCGGCCGACCGCCGTCTCGCTCGACGTGTTCCTGCCCGACATGCTGGGCTGGACGGTGCTGAGCCATCTCAAGCGCGACCCGGCGACCCGGCACATTCCGGTGCAGGTCGTGACGCTCGACGACGATCGCCAGCACGGGCTCGCGCGCGGCGCATTCGCGTTCGTGACCAAGTCGGCCACGACCGAGAGCCTGAACGCCGCGGTAGCGAAGATCCGGGCGTTCGCGACGCCGCGCCGCAAGCGGCTCCTGATCGTCGACGACGACGAGGTCGAGCTGGGGAGCATCACGGAGCTGCTCGCGCACGACGACGTCGACATCACCACCGCGGCCACCGGCACCGCGGCGCTGATCGCGCTCAACGAGCAGGCCTACGATTGCGTGGTCATGGACCTGAGGCTGCCCGACATCTCGGGATTCGAGATCCTGGAGCGGATTCGCGACGCGCCGGGGCTGCGCGACGTTCCGGTCGTCGTGTTCACCGGCAAGGAGCTGACGCCTGAGGAAGACGCGCGGCTGAAGGCGCTCGCGCGAAGCGTCGTCGTCAAGGGAGTCGAGTCTCCGGATCGCCTGCTCGACGAGACGGCGCTGTTCCTGCACCGCGTGACCGCCGACCTGCCGAGCGAGAAGCAGCGGATGCTCGACCGCCTGCACAGCTCGGACGAGGACCTGATCGGCAAGCAGGTGCTCGTGGTGGACGATGACGTCCGCAACATCTTCGCGCTCTCCAGCGTGCTCGAGCGCCGGGGAATGCGGGTGCTGAGCGCGCAGACCGGGCGCGAGGCGATCGCGCTCCTCGACGCCAAGCCGGACGTCGTGCTGATGGACATCATGATGCCGGAGATGGACGGCTACCAGACGATGCGCGAGATCCGGCAGCAGACCGTGTACCGGAGGCTCCCGATCATCGCGCTCACGGCCAAGGCGATGAAGGGCGACCGCGAGAAGTGCCTGGAGGCAGGCGCGACGGACTACCTCGCCAAGCCCGTCAACACCGAACAGCTCCTGTCCGCGCTGCGGATGTGGCTGCACCGCTAGCGGCGCGTCGCGGGGAGCCGCCATGGAGCCCGTCAACATCCTG
The DNA here is from genome assembly GCA_035635175.1 of Casimicrobiaceae bacterium. Taxonomy (GTDB): domain Bacteria; phylum Pseudomonadota; class Gammaproteobacteria; order Burkholderiales; family Casimicrobiaceae; genus CAIWHR01. Next base: position 3,870 of record DASQBO010000456.1, read on the forward strand.
ATGGTCGACGACCATCCGGGCAAGCTCCTGTCCTACGAGGCGATGCTGGCCGGGCTCGGCGAGAACCTGATCCGGGCGGGCAGCCCGCGCGATGCGCTCGCGCACCTGCTGCGCGACGACATCGCCGTCGTGCTGATGGACGTCGACATGCCCGAGATGGACGGGTTCGAGCTTGCGGAGATGATCCGCCAGCATCCGCGGTGCCAGCGGACGGCGATCATCTTCGTCTCCGCGATCCACATGTCCGATCTCGACAAGCTGCGGGGCTACCGGTCGGGCGCCGTCGACTACGTCTCGGTGCCGGTGATTCCGGAAGTGCTGCGAGCGAAGATCGCGGTCTTCGTCGACCTGTATCGGAAGACCGCCGAGCTCGAGCGCCTCAACGACGAGCTCGACGCACGCGTCCGCACGCGCACCGACGAGCTCGAGACCTCGCTCGCGCGGCTCAAGGAGAGCGAGACGATGTTCCGGCTCCAGAGCGAGATGCTCGCGGAGACCGACCGGCGCCGCACCGAGTTCCTCGCGATGCTCGCGCACGAGCTGCGCAACCCGCTCGCGCCGATCCGCAACGCGGTCGAGGTCCTGCGCAGGAGCGGCGACCTGCCCACGGAGCTCCACTGGGTGCGCGACATGGTCGACCGGCAGGTGGCGCACCTCGTGCGGCTCGTCGACGATCTCGTCGACGCGAGCAGGATCTCGCGCGGCAAGCTGGTCCTGAGCCGGCAGCCGGTCGAGCTCACCGGATTGATCGCGGCGGCGATCGAGTCGATCCGCTCCCCGCTGACCGAGGATCCGCACGAGCTCGTCGTGTCGCTGCCTCCCGCGCCCGTGTTCGTCGAGGCCGACCCGGTGCGGCTGACGCAGGTCTTCTTGAACCTCGTCAGCAACGCGATCAAGTTCACGCCCGCGGGCGGCAAGGTCACCGTGACGGTGGAGTGCGTCGCCGGAGGCGTCGAGGTCCGGATCAAGGACACCGGCCGGGGCATCGCGCAGCAGGATCTCGCGCACGTCTTCGAGATGTTCTACCAGGGCGACGTGGGGATGGGCGAAAGGTCGGGCCTGGGCCTCGGCCTGACGCTCGTCAAGACGCTGGTCGAGATGCACGGCGGGAAGGTGACCGCGCGCAGCGCGGGCAAGGAGCAGGGAAGCGAGTTCACCGTCGTGCTCCCGGTCGTCGCGGACGCGGTCGCCGAGGCTGCCGCGACGACCACACGGTCACCGCAGGCCGGCGGGCGCCGCGTGCTGATCGTCGACGACAACTGCGACGCCGTGGATTCGCTTGCGGAGCTCCTGCGGATGTTCGGCTACGACGTAGAGACCGCGTACGACGGCCGCACCGCGGTCGAAGCGGCTTCCCGTTTCCGGCCCGACATTGCCGTCCTCGACATCGGCATGCCGCTGGTCGACGGCTACGCGACCGCCCGCGCCCTCCGCGGGCAACCCGGCGGCGGCGACGTGCTGCTCGTCGCGATGACGGGCTGGGGCCAGGCCGAGGACAAGCGGCGAGCGATGGAGGC
>DASQBO010000457.1:0-3969 GCA_035635175.1 Casimicrobiaceae bacterium
AGCGCCGATGAATGCCGAATCTCCGGGCGCCAGGTTCCGCGCCGCGCTCGCCGCCGAACGTCCGCTGCAGGTGCCGGGCGCGATCTGCGCCTACCACGCCATTCTCGCCGAGAGATCGGGCTTCAAGGCGATCTACCTCTCCGGCGGCGGCGTGGCCGCGGGCTCGCTCGGCGTTCCCGACCTCGGCATCAGCAACCTCGACGACGTGCTGACCGACGTGCGGCGGATCACCGACGCGTGCTCGCTGCCGCTCCTGGTCGACGTCGACACGGGGTTCGGCGCGTCCGCGTTCAACGTCGCACGCACCGTGAGGTCGATGATCAAGTTTGGCGCCGCCGCCGTCCACATCGAGGACCAGGTGGGCGCGAAGCGCTGCGGCCATCGGCCCGGCAAGGAGCTCGTGTCGCAAGCCGAGATGGTCGACCGCGTGAAGGCGGCGGTCGACGCGAAGACCGATCCCGACTTCGTGATCATGGCGCGCACCGATGCGCTTGCGGTCGAGGGGCTGCAGGCGGCCATCGACCGCGCCTGCGCCTGCGTCGAGGCCGGCGCCGACGCGGTCTTTCCCGAGGCGGTCACCGAGCTCGCGATGTACCGGCGCTTCGCCGACGCGGTGAGCGTGCCGGTCCTCGCCAACATCACCGAATTCGGCGCGACGCCTCTCTTCACCGTCGACGAGCTCCGCAGCGCCGGCGTCGCGATCGCCCTCTACCCGCTGTCCGCGTTCCGCGCGATGAACAAGGCGGCGCTGGGCGTCTACTCGGCGCTGCGGCGCGACGGCACGCAGAAGGCCGTCGTCGACGCGATGCAGACGCGCGCGGATCTCTACGAGTGCCTCGGCTACCACGCGTACGAGAAGAAATTGGACCAGTTGTTCGCCGCGAAGAAGTGACACCCGATTCACGAGAGGGAGCCTCACGATGAGCGAAGCTGCTGTTTCTGACGCCCCGAAGGTCAAGAAATCGGTCGCGCTGTCCGGCATCGCCGCCGGCAACACGGCGCTCTGCACCGTCGGCCGGACCGGCAACGACCTGGCCTACCGCGGCTACGACATCCTCGACCTCGCCGCCACGAGCGAGTTCGAGGAGATCGCGCACCTGCTCGTGCACGGCAAGCTGCCGACCGTCCCCGAGCTCCGCGCGTACAAGGCGAAGCTCAGGAGCCTGCGCGGGCTGCCCGAGCCGGTGAAGGAGATCCTCGAGCGGATCCCCGCTGCCGCGCATCCGATGGACGTCATGCGCACCGGGGTTTCCGCGCTCGGCACCGTGCTGCCCGAGAAGGACGACCACGGCGTCCCCGGCGCCCGCGACATCGCCGACCGGCTCATCGCGTCGCTCGGCTCGATGCTCCTCTACTGGTTCCACTGGAGCCACAACGGCAAGCGTATCGAGGTGGAGACCGCCGACGACTCGATCGGCGGCCACTTCCTGCATCTGCTGCACGGCGTAGCGCCCAAGCCGCTTTGGGTTCGCGCGATGCACACGTCGCTCATCCTCTACGCCGAGCACGAGTTCAACGCCTCGACGTTCGCCGGGCGCGTGATCGCCGGGACGGGCTCGGACATCTACTCCGCGATCACCGGCGCGATCGGCGCGCTGCGCGGCCCGAAGCACGGCGGCGCGAACGAAGTCTCGTTCGAGATCCAGAAGCGCTATGACTCGCCGGCCGAAGCCGAGGCCGACATTCGCAAGCGCGTCGAGGCGAAGCAGGTGGTCATCGGCTTCGGTCACCCCGTGTACACGATCGCCGACCCGCGGAACCAGGTGATCAAGGAGATCGCGCGCTCGCTGTCGCAGGATGCGGGCAGTCTCAAGATGTTCGACATCGCGGTGCGAATCGAGGCGGTGATGGCCGAGACGAAGAAGATGTTCGCGAACCTCGACTGGTACAGCGCGGTGAGTTACCACATGATGGGCGTGCCGACCGCGATGTTCACGCCGCTCTTCGTGATCTCGCGGACGACCGGCTGGTCGGCGCACGTCATCGAGCAGCGCCAGGACGGCAAGATCATCCGCCCCTCCGCCAACTACGTCGGGCCCGACGACCAGAAGTTCGTCCCGCTCGAGGACCGCAAGTAGCCCGCTCCCGACTCCCACGCGCCGAACCATGTCCGCTACCCTCTCGAACGTCCGCCCCAAGCCCGACAAGGTCCTGGTCGACATTGCCGACTACGTGTCGAAGTACCGCGTCAAGAGCGATCTCGCGTACGAGACCGCGCGCAACTGCCTGATCGACACGCTGGGCTGCGGACTCGAGGCGCTCACGTATCCGGCGTGCACGAAGCTCATGGGGCCGATCGTGCCGGGCACCGTCGTGCCGCACGGCGCGAAGGTGCCGGGAACGTCGTTCCAGCTCGATCCCGTGCAGGCCGCGTGGAACATCGGCACGATGATCCGCTGGCTCGACTTCAACGACACGTGGCTCGCGGCCGAGTGGGGACATCCCTCCGACAACCTGGGCGGCATCCTCGCGACCGCCGACTGGCTCTCGCGCAACGCCGTCGCCGCGGGCAGGCCGCCGCTCGTGATGAAGGACGTGCTGACGGGCATGATCAAGGCGCACGAGATCCAGGGCGTGATCGCGCTCGAGAACAGCTTCAACCGCGTCGGCCTCGACCACGTCGTGCTCGTCAAGGTCGCCTCGACCGCCGTCGTCGCGCAGATGCTCGGGCTGTCGAAGGACGAGATCGTCAACGCGGTGTCGCTCGCGTGGGTGGACGGCCAGTCGCTGCGGACCTACCGCCACGCGCCCAACACGGGATCGCGGAAGAGCTGGGCGGCGGGCGACGCGACCTCGCGCGCCGTGCGCCTCGCGCTGATCGCGAAGACGGGCGAAATGGGGTACCCCTCGGTGCTGACGGCGAAGACTTGGGGCTTCTACGACGTGCTGTTCGGGGGCAAGCCGTTCGCGTTTCAGCGACCCTACGGCAGCTACGTGATGGAGAACGTGCTGTTCAAGATCAGCTTTCCCGCGGAATTCCACTCGCAGACCGCGGTCGAGGCGGCGATGACGCTGCACGGCGAGCTCGCCAAGGCGGGCAAGACGGCCGAGGACATCAGGCACATCACGATCCGCACGCACGAGGCGTGCATCCGGATCATCGACAAGAAGGGACCGCTCGCGAACCCGGCGGACCGCGACCACTGCATCCAGTACATGGTCGCCGTCCCGCTCCTCTTCGGCCGCCTGACCGCCGCCGACTACGAGGACCGGGTCGCGGCCGATCCGCGGATCGACGCGCTGCGGGCGAAGATCGACTGCGTCGAGGATCCCCGCTTCACGAAGGACTACCACGACCCCGACAAGCGCTCGATCGCCAACGCGCTGACCGTCGAGCTCGCGGACGGCCGCAAGCTCAAGGAGGTCGTCGTCGAGTATCCGATCGGCCACAAGCGTCGCCGCAAGGTCGGCATCCCTCTCCTCGTCGAGAAGTTCCGGGTGAACCTCGCGCGCCGCTTCCCCGCGAAGCAGCAGGCGGCAATCCTCGCGGCGAGCCTCGACCAGAAGACGCTCGAGACGATGCCCGTTCACGAGTACGTCGACCTCTACGTGATCTAAGGCCCGTTCACACTATGTCCGCGCGTGCGAACGGCTGGCCTGGGGCGCCAATCGAGGCGCCGGGTTTGCCAGCTGAGGAAGCGCAGACCGGGTGTCCACGCGAGGTAAGCAACGATGAGCGGCGCCTCAGGGCGGCCGTTCCCTTCGGGTTGCTGCGGAAATGCCCGTGCGCTTCGCTGCAAAGCCTCGCCGGGCGACCGGCCCGGCTTCGTTTCGCGCCTCGCCCACGGGCATTTCTGCCGTGCAACGCACTCGTGGACATAGTGTGAGCAGGCCCTCCGGTTTACCTTTGCGCGGCTGCGTTCGACAATACGCGCTTTTCCGCCACGGAGACCCCGGATGAAGATGCCGCTCGACGTCGCCGCCCTCGGCGGCGCGCTCGCCCTCGCCGCCGTCAGCGCGGCCGCCGTC